>NZ_FNQE01000003.1 GCF_900107485.1 Proteiniborus ethanoligenes | reverse complement strand
GTTTTTTTTAGTAGGTCTTTAAGGATTGCTATTTCAAGATCCTTTTCGCCTAATAGCTTCTTTAGTTGCTCATTCTCCTTATCTAAGGAGGAATTAGTGCTATAATCTATATTAAGAGGATTATTCGTTTTGTTAGCTTCCTTTGATTCTCTAACCCATCTTGTAACCGTGCCTGGGACAATATCATGCTTTCTTGCTACTAAAGTTGCATTACCAACTTCCTCTACTTCTTTAACAATTTGACGTTTAAATTCTTCTGGATATCTTGTATTTTTGCTTCTCATTCTGGCAACCTCCTGTTGATTATATTTTACTATAATCGTGTGTGATTGTCCAAAACGGTTAGGGGGCTAAATAGGTTGCTTAGTTATTTTAGTAGACAATTAAACGCATAAATAACAAAGTAACAATCCTATTCTATAAAGCCAACAACGCAAGTAAAGTAAGCGTTGTTGGCTTTATCTTATCGGTATTCAATCAATGGGGTATAATCTTAATATTTTTTCTTGTTATCATGTGAGAATTATTTTCAATTATATTATATCTTTAGCATTTGATTTTGAAAAGATGTATCTTTAATAAAATGATTTCAAAATAAAATTAGTACGAAATTAGAATGTGGTATATTGTTAATTTTAGAAGGAATATGAAGATTTAAGGAGAAATTAATAATATATATGAAATTAAAGGGCGCTATTCGTGAAATTTTTCCTGAATCAAATTTAATATTAGAGGAAAATTAAGGAGGGTAAGCTATAGATAAAGAAAATAATAAAGCACAAGATTATGACTATGTAGAAGAGAGTAAAGAATATATTCCTGATGGATTAAAAACTGATAGTAATGAAGTTCAAAATAAACAAAAATCTTCTATGATATATACATGCTCTATTAAATTATTTTCAGTGACAGTTATTTTTTGTATTTTAATTGCACTTTTACATTATCTTTTTAATCCAATAATTGAGAGAACAACCTTTGAAAAAGCTTTAAAGAACAATGATACTGATAAAATGATAAGTTATATTAGTACCAACATAAAGGAAACAGAAAAACACAAAAATATTATAAGTGCTATTGAAGTTATATGCAAAAACAAAACTAAAAATGGACTTTTGCAGCTTGAGTATGAATTTACAAATAGCACTTATTATGATGATGAGGTCGATTACGAAATACTCAAAAATTTCAATAAAAACAATATAAAGTTTTCTACAATTGATGAGGCGGCATTAATTGAGATATATATAAATGATACTGGAGATTTAGGAGTTTACTGGGATGAAAAAGATGATTTATATTTGAAAGAGATACTTGGAATGCTTGATAAATATGACAGAGAGAGTGTGTTAAATTGCATTACTAATAAGATAGCCGGACAGTATCATCTAATAGAAAATGAGAGTAATGGAATTTTAACTGATGCTATGGATAGTACTTTAAGTATGGGCGAAAGGATCAATCTTGAAGCTACAGGACAATTTTACAGCACTACAAAATTAGAAGAAGAAGTTGATAAGTTATTAAAGTTAGGTAAACTTATTAGCTATTTCTTTAATCATGTTGATTTACTTGAGCAGTCTGCTTATAATTCAAAGAGTAAAGTTTGGGTAGAACAGATAATAAAGCCTTATCAAAATATAAGCGAGATAAAAACAGCACTATATAATATTGAAAAGAATATAAAAGAAAAAAACAAATTAGAAATAGAGTATAATAAAATAAATAAGGAATTTGAAAGTATATTTTATAGTGGAGACTTGGATAGAGCCCAAAAATACGCTGATGATCATGCTGAAGAAGCAGAAAATTATGAAAAACTTATTGAAGATTATAATATTCAAATTAATAAATCAAATAGTAAAATAATAGAAAATGGCAATAAATTTGAAGAGTTATTAAAAAATAGTGACCTAGCAATTGAAGAAATAAGCGAGCAAATTTTGTATTTTATGAGAAGTGATGAGCAGATTACTACAGAAAATACTACTGAAAATACTTTTGTTAAACGTATAATTGAGTATGCTAATAATCCTGGACTCAAGTATAATCCAGATTTAGAAGACTTATATCTTAATGAAATACAAACTTCAATTATTGTCGATAATAATGAGAGGTATGAGTTTGAGGGAGAGTTCTATTCATATAGAGAAGAGATAATTGATTCTATTGCAAGATTTAATTATGAATGGATTGAGTATGTTAATAATGGGGAGGATTATGTATTAGAATTAGTTTTAAAGGATAGTCAAGCTTCTAAAAATATAGTAAATTTCAACAGAGGAGATGTTAAAGAAAAATATTTATTATTAGAAATTGGTGAAGTAAGGACTAATGGGGAGACATATTATGTATGGGCACATGAAAAAATAAAGAAAGAGAAAAAAGGTGCTATAGAAATAAAAGAATATTATTGGATTTATAAATTAATACAAAAAGAAATGGATTATTATGTTGTTGATTACATTAAGGATCCAAATAAGTATTAACATTAGGTAGATTTAATTTATTATTTTGGTAAGATGTTATAAAAGCTTTCCTGAGGACGACTCAATGGTTCAATTAGCAATTATATTTCAAAAAATGTAGAGTTGAGAGTATTTGAACTTTATATCCTTAGAAAAATTGTAATTGATATTAGGTATAAGGAGTAATTATTTAAAACATGCTTTATAAGAAATATTTGACATTAAACTTTGGAAGTTTTTTACGTTGATTATATATTAATAAGTATGAACAATTTAATAGAAGTTGAGGAATAAGATTTATTTACTTTAATATACTGGAAGGGGAAGATGGGTATGCCAAAAGGAGATAAATACATAGGTTTAACTAGGTTCTTAGAGAAAAGCAATGAGGATAAGCTGACTTTGTCTTTTGCTCAAATTGAGAGCTTAATAGGCGATTCATTACCATTATCGGCAAAAGTACATCGTGCTTTTTGGTCTAACACTAAGACACATTCTGTAGCTTATGGCTGGATGAACGCAAATTATAGAACTATTGATGTTGATTTAGGAAATGAGTTAATAACATTTAAGAAAAGTTAGAGTAGTGTAGTCGGCGGTGAACACAATGTAAGCATTGTAGGTCTTAATCATTCTAAGGACAAATAATATTGTATGATAAAAAAGGAATTGGAATAATTATGTAGAATGGTTGTAGGTAAATAAGTAATTATACATGAAGGTGTGCTATGGAAAAGAAATTACATGAGGGACATAGAAAGAGAGTAAAAAACAGACTTCTTAAGTAAGGACTTGATGGATTTGAGGATCATCAAGTTCTTGAACTATTATCGTTTTATTCAATACCATATAAAGATACAAATGAGATTGCACATAGTTTAATAATGAATTACGGATCGCTTTCAGGAGTATTTGATTCTGATCCTAAGGATATTACTTCAATTAAAAAATATGGAAATAGCCGCTAATTATATAAAGAATTTTTTTATAGGAAGAACAAATGAGTTTTTTTATTGCATTTGCTTAGATTCTCAACTCAAGGTTGTTTTTCCTGCTCTTATTTCTGAAGGCACAATCAAAGAGACTGCAGAAACAAAAAGGGGTCGGGCTTGAATTATTCACTTATTAAAAATACAAGAAAAAAATAAAAAGTTGACAAGATGGCTAGAAGGCCCAGAATAGAACACAAAGGGTGCTTACTTCATGTAGTGGCATGAGGTAGCAATTAAGATTTTATTTTCGGAAAATAGGGAGATAAACAAGTTTACTTAGAATTAATAAAAAAATACTCAGAAATACTCAGATATAAGAAAAGCTATCGTATTAATAAGTGAAAAATATTCTAATATGACGGGTACAAAATTAGCAAGAAAGTTAAATATCCTATTATCAATGTTATCTAAAATAAAGAGCTGTACAAGTAAGAGGACAGGAACGTGAATAAGAAAAAAAGGGAATAATTCAAGCCTGACCCTTTGATTATAGGAATCTATTTTAGTCTGTGTATAAGAAGGTATTTAAATCAACAGTTTTTTTATTTTTGTAAACTCATAATTTATATTATTGTAAGGTAATATTCAATTTTCGTTTTTACTATGATAAAATATAGTCAGTGTAATGCCCCATAGCTAAGAGGGAACAAAATGGCCATGAACTATGATAAGTTATGGAAGTACTTAATTGAAAAAATTTAATAAGACAGATTAAAGAGATAGCTTAAAGTAATAGGCGCAAATCGCATATAAAATTTCGATTCGGTTAAGTGAATGCAACCTATAAATTTGGAAAGCTTTTATAAAATTTGTAAGTGCTTGAACCGGAACATAGTTGATATTACTGAATTTGAAATGAACTGAAAGAAAGCTTAAAATTATAAATATACTAAAACTGGAAGCGCATTTGCATGAATCTGACGACTTATTAAGACAAGACTTTAAGATGACATTAACCCAATATTCTATCTGGGTATTGTACTTAACATCTTTATGATATGCTCATGAAGAATTCAAATTTGTGGAAATGAGGCGAATGATTATGAATAATACAGAAAAGGCAATTAGCTTGTTTAAATATATTAAAGAATTATATGCTCAGCGGATTCAAGTGATTACTGATGTAAGAAAACAACAGTGGTGTAAGTTTGTATACGAAATTCCAGTTGATGAAGAAAATATCGTTTTTAATTATTTTGATAGAACTGATGAAGTTAATGATGAGGGAACAGAGTCTGCAATAATTTTACAAGTTAGAAAACCCGAATTTGAACAATGTCCATCAATGCCATCTTCGCTAAGTAAATGGATTGAAAGCAATTGGAATGATTTTACGCATTCTGTTACTCCAATACAAAAACTTATGAAGTACGATAAAGGTGAAGAAATTGTTGTACTGTTTACAGATGACGAAGAGCGGGTTAGAGCGTATAGAGAATGGGGCAAAAAACGTGATTCATGGGTTATTCGTCAAAGAAAAATAGCTAAAACAAGAGATTTTTTCAATGAACTATATTATTCATATATTGATTTAGAACGTGATTCCGAAACCATAGAGTTTATGGTTGGACAAGGTATTTTGGACTGTGAAGTTAGCACATCAATACATACTTATCATCCTCTATTATTGAAAAGGGTTGCATTAAATTTTGATTCTCAAAATAATATTCTAACAATTTCTGATACCAATACCAATTCTGAAATTTACACTATGCTACTTCAAGAAATCGATTACATAAATCATAGTTCTGTTAAGAGATTAAAGGAAGAATTATCAGAAAACTTTTATCATCCTTTGGATAGAAATGATACCCCAGATTACTTAAAAAGCTTTGCTCATCGTCTTCATTCCGACAGTAAATATGAAGAAAATTTCAATACAACAGTAAATATATTTGATAAGGTTACTATCTACAATAATCCAGTTTTCTTCATCAGAAAGAGAACCGGTGGTGTATTAAAAGCACTTGAAGAAATTATTGAACAAATTTCTGAAACAGGGGAATTGTCTGGACCTTTATTAAATCTAATTGGCGAAAATGTTTCACAGCTTGATGAAGGAATGGAACAACTTGATTTCAGCCAAAGCTTGGCAGCAATCAGCGGTGAAGATAAGGATATTCTTCTTTCCAAAGAAGCAAATAAAGAACAACTTGAAATTGCTAAAAGAATTGAAAACTATAATGCTGTTTTAGTGCAAGGACCACCGGGAACAGGTAAAACACACACAATTGCAAATTTAATGGGACATTTTTTAGCACAAGGCAAAAACATCTTAGTTACCAGCCATACCAAAAAGGCTTTATCTGTTGTCAAAGAAAAAGTTGTTCCAGAATTGCAAAATTTATGCGTTGCTGTATTAGACGATAACAACAAAGATATGGAACGTTCGGTCGATGGAATAACAGAATATATATCTTCTCATACATCATTACAACTTTCAGAAAATACCACCAAATTAAAGCAAAAACGGGAGCGCATTTTAGAAGATTTAGCTGATGTTAGAAAACGACTTTATTCAATAAAGTACAAAGAATATGAAACAGTTATATTAGGTGGCAAAGGATATAGTGTAGCGGAGGCGGCTCGTTTTGTACACGACAACCAAGATAGCTTATCGTATTTGCCTGGGAAAGTATCTCTGTACAAGCCATTACCAGTGTCTATTTCAGACTTAGAGTTATTATATCAAACAAACAATAAGATTTCCATAAAAGAAGAGACGGAGTTAAATTATAATTTGCCAAATCCGAAAGATTTACTTTCTCCTTCTGAATTTCTAGATTTAATAGAAGAGAAGAAAAATCATATAAAATCGCTGCAAGACATTAATCAAAAACTTGATGGATATATAGAGATTGATTTGAATCATTTTACTGCAAATATCGAGGGCAGGCCATTGTGTGTAAGCTTTGATATTACAAAAGCGGATGAGTTAAGATCAGTATTAAAAAGTGGTGTATCAGAGCAATTTGTTGATTGGCAACTTAATGCAATTTTAGCAGGAAAAAAAGGCGGTGGATTTAAGAATGTTTGGAATAGTTTAGTTGATTCAATTCAAGAAACTTACCAGTTTTCAAGCTATATAGCACCGATAATCATTGGAAAAAGATTAGATGCTTCTGAAGAAAATATTTCTGAAAAAAGTATAGGAGTACTGAAAGAAATTAAGGCTCATTTTGATGCAGGTAAGAAAATAAATGGTTTATCACTTTTCATGCATAAAGAATGGAAGGCTCTGATTTCCAATCTCAAAATAAACGGACATGAAATCAATACATCTGAGGAATGCAAGATCATAATTTATATCATTATCTTAAAACTTAAAAGAAAAGCAATCAAAGAATTATGGACGGAACTCATTGAAAAACATAATGGTATTGCTTTTACGGAGTTTGGGGATGAACCTGAACAGTCCTGTATAAGCTTTGTAACCCAGATTGAATATTACTTAAATTGGTATAATGAAACTTATGTAAAGTTAAAAACTATGTTTATAGACTGTGGCTTTTGTCAGTCTTGTATTAATGATTCTACGCAGTACACTTACCCAATTCAAGAAGTCGAATATCTTATAAACTTAATGTATCAAATTGTACCACAATATTTAAAACTTGCTGAGATTATCTATGTTAATATACCAAGAATTGAGACTGCATTTATAGAAAATTATAAAAAAGTAGGTCTCAATAGTTCTCAATCAGTAGTTTGCAAGAATATTTTATTTGCAATAAAAAGCGAAAATGTTGATGCCTATAGAGACCACTACGAAACACTTGATGCATTATATACAAAGTATTATTATCAATCTGAAAGAAGGCGGATTCTAAAATCTATTGCTGAACGTGCTCCAGAATGGGCAAAATTGATAGAAAATAGAATAGGAATTCACGGAGAAAGTTTAGTTCCTGAAAACATTGTAGATGCTTGGAAATGGAAACAATTTGCAGGAATAATTGATGAGATTACAGCGCAACCTTTTGAAGAGTTACAGCACAAATCTGTGTACCTTAATTCAGAGCTAAAAAAAGCTACCGCCAAGCTTGCTGAAAACTTAGCATGGTATTATCTTTTATCACGAATAGAAGTTGATATAAGCCAAAAACAAGCATTGCAGGGATGGAAACTCACTACAAAAAAAATTGGCAAAGGTACTGGTAAAACCGCTCCGAAATTAAAAAGAGAAGCTCAAAAACTTATGACAAAGTGCCAAAGTGCTGTTCCTGCATGGATTATGCCAATAAATAAAGCATTAGAAAATTTAGATCCAACTAAGAATAAGTTCGATATTGTTATTATTGACGAAGCAAGTCAGTCTGATATTTCAGCATTAGCCATAATGTACCTTGCGAAAAAGATTATTATTGTTGGGGATGATGAACAAGTTAGTCCTTCTGCAGTCGGTGTAGACGTAGACAAAATGTCAAATTTAGCTGATATGTACATTAAAGGAGTTATTCCTAATGCTCACCTATATGATATGAAGTCGTCTTTGTACGACATTGCAAAAACGACTTTTCCAACCCTTATGCTTAAGGAACATTTTAGATGTGTTCCAAGCATTATAGGATATAGTAACCGTTTGTCTTATGATTATAAAATTAGGCCTCTACGTGATGATAGTAATGTACCTATTAAACCGGCAACTGTTGCATATCGTGTTGATGGTCAACGGGATAGAAGAAAGTGTAATGATATTGAAGCAAAGAACATTGTTGCACTTATGCTTTCTTGTATGAAACAACCGGAATATGAAGGAATGACATTTGGTGCAATTTCCTTGTTAGGCGACGAGCAAGCGAAAGATATCAATGACCTTGCGATTGAGAAAATATCACCACAAGACTACGAAAAACGGAAAATATTGTGTGGTAATGCTTCTCATTTTCAAGGAGATGAAAGAGATGTAATTTTCATTTCTTTAGTTGATAGTAACGAGGGTGAAGGACCTTTAAGGTTGACAGGAGAAGGTATTGGGAAATCAACAAAACAGCGCTATAATGTAGCAGTAAGTAGAGCTAAAAACCAACTTTGGATTGTCCACTCTTTGGATGTCAATAATGATTTAAAATCTGGAGATATGAGAAAAGAATTGATTGAATATGTGACTAATCCTTCGGACTTTGATCAGCAAGAATCAGAAATAAAAGCAAAAGCTGATTCTCCTTTTGAAATTTCAGTAGCAAACTATCTTGTCAAAAACGGTTATCATATTATTCAGCAGTGGCCAGTTGGTTCTTATAGAATTGATATGGTAGCGGTATGTGGTGATAAAAAAATTGCTATTGAATGTGATGGTGAATTGTATCACAGTGGAGATGACAAAGTTCGTGCTGATATGGAAAGACAAGCTATTCTTGAACGACTTGGTTGGAAGTTTATTCGTATTCGTGGCAGTGAATATTACAGAAATCCAAATGAGACTATGAATCGAGTTATATCCGAGCTTACCGATTTTGAAATTGAACCCGAACAAAACATACAAATCAATAGTGCTCAAGATACTGAGCTGAAACAAAGAGTTGTTGCTACTGCTGAACGTATTATGGATGAATGGGAATTTTCCAATAAAGATGTTGAATAGTTTGATGAAGAACATAGGAGTTTTGATTTATGAGATCATCAGGTAGTATTGAGTTTATTTTAGTCTGGAGTAGCGAGTCGTTGTCGCCAAGCAACGTAAAAAGTGGCAAACTTAAATTAAACGCAAACGATAATTACGCACTAGCTGCCTAAGCGCAGCTCGTCTACTCTAACGGTCCTGCCCGTTAGATGCTAGGCGTCAAGTAAGCAGGGAACTACTATAGGGGGCTCTCCGACCTATAGTGGATAAATTGGAGATAGTGTAGTAGGAAGCCTGTTGCTAGGCGTCCTATGAGGCGATAACTCAAACTAGCAACTGCACTCGGAGAAGCTCTTTATAAAATGCTTTCGGACGTGGGTTCGATTCCCACCGCCTCCACCAAAAATGATATAAAGGCCTTGATTAGATTTTCTAGTCAAGGCTTTTATTTTATTATGCAATGAAATTTATAACTACCTGCTCTATATATGCATTTTAGTATTCATCAAAGACACCCTACTTAAAACAGATGAATCTTCGTTAAGAAATCTTAAAGTTTTAAGTGGAAAAACGATATAAACTATAATATAATTAGGTTATAAAAAATACCACATACATAGTGAACAAGGACTTGATGACAATGAATAAAACAATATCAGATGAAATATATAACAAACTTCATCATGCAAAAACCATAGCATCCGTAAATCCGGACAAGTCTCTGGAAATAAGTGAGGAGGCTTACGATCTAGCTAAAGCTAACAACTTAGGATTGGAAGAGGGGTATGCTCTTATTGGCATGGTCTTTGCCTACAGAATAAAGTCAGATAGGAGCAGTATGCTTGATTATTCCTTTAGAGCACTTTCAATATTTGAAGCTAGAGAACATATTGCTGGTCAGGTAAAGGCACTGAATCTCATAGGAATTGCATATTTTTATAGCTCATTATATGAAGAAGCTTTAAGATATTTTCTTAAACTAGAAGACATGCTAGAATTTAATAGGGATGACTTTTTGCTAAGCGGGGTTTTGAACAACATTGGAGAAGTATACAGAGAATCAGGTATATATGATAAGGCTATGGAGTATTATGAAAAGGCTATTGATATTGTTGTTAAAAACGATTTTTCTTTATACCATGCTGCCATATTGAGTAATATAGGCCAAATTCACTGTGATAAAGGAGAATTTGAGATAGCCCTTAAGGTATATTGCAAAAGCTATGATATACTTGTTGATAGCAATGACATGGTTAGTCTAGGAGAGATTGAAAATAGAATTGGAAAGGTTTATTTTGAAATAGGAGATATTAAAAAGGCTGAAGAATATTACTTTCGATCTTTTGAAAGACTTAAAGATATAAATAACAAATATTATGTAATAGATGTATTGCTAAATATTGCCCAGCTTCACCTGGTAAAGGCATCTAGAAAAACCCTGAATTTCTACGAAAAGGCTATTGAATTTGCAGATGATGTTGGAGCTAAGAATAAAATATGTCAAATCTACAGGCTAACATCTGAATATCATGAAAGCCAAGGAGATTATATGAATGCTCTAAAATACTATAAGAATTATTATAGTCTCAATGAACAAGTCATGAGTTCTAATCTTAGTAATAAATTAGAAATGATAAATATAGAGCTAAAAAACATTGAAACGATAGGCAAATTTGAGCAGATAAAAACCAGGCTTGAAAAGGAGATAGCAATTCAAAAAGATGAACTAGAAAAGATAAAGCTGGCAAATGAAATGCTTGAGAAAAAAGCCTACGAAGATGAATTGACAGGAGTTCCAAATAGAAGAAGTATAAACGCTTATCTTAAAAAAATTCTAGAGGAGATGTCCTCAAAGGAAGAACAAATAGTATTATTTATGATAGATATAGATAACTTTAAAAAATATAATGATTATTGGGGACATTCCCAGGGAGATATATGTCTTAGAAAGATAACAGATAGTACAAGGAAGATTCAGAGCAATAGAAATGATATCTTCGGGAGATATGGAGGAGAGGAATTTGTATATATTTCCACCCCTTTAAGCTATATGGATGCATTAGAGCTAGGAAATCTTATTCGAGCAGAAGTCGAGAGATTAGGTCTTTACTATATGGAAAAAGGTGAGCATAGGAATGTAACCATAAGCGTAGGGGGAGTCATAGGCAATAGCTCAGATTTTAGCTCAATAGCAAACATAATGGAAATTGCAGATAGGGAGCTTTATAGGGCTAAAGAAATGGGAAGGAATATGACAATTTTAAGAGACATGAAGACTTTAAAATAATAAGGATACCGATAGGGAATTACTAG
This sequence comes from Proteiniborus ethanoligenes, assembly GCF_900107485.1. Taxonomy (NCBI): domain Bacteria; kingdom Bacillati; phylum Bacillota; class Clostridia; order Eubacteriales; genus Proteiniborus; species Proteiniborus ethanoligenes. The sequence continues at coordinate 128,589 of NZ_FNQE01000003.1, read as the reverse complement.
AGAGCATGCCTTACCGCCTCTAACATAAATGATATTAAAGCCTTGATTAGATTCAAGGCTTTAAATAATTTTTACAATATAATGGTTTAAATATTTGTGGAATCTACAAGATAATCTGTTGTTTCCTTTACTAATTCCCCCATTAATTCTTTTACAGGTACAATTTTTTTTATAAGAGGAGCATTAACTCCAGCAAACACAAACCCTGATGATAAATCTCCTTTTTGAGCATTTATTAAGGCACTAGCTATACAGTATTGTGCTTCTTTAGGATTACAAGGTTTTAAGCAGTTAGTGATACATTTTATAGGCTTTTTAAATCCTAATTCTGCCCCAGCTAGAAAATCATTTTTGATAGCTCTACCAATCATGCCAACAGGACTTTGAATAAGCTCAATATCATTGGACGTACATTGAACATAAGCCTGCTTAAATGCATAAGAGGCATCACATTCATCTGTAGCTGCAAAACGGCTTCCTATTTGCACTCCTGATGCACCAGCCTTTAACAATCTTCCTATGTCTGCACCATTGAACACTCCGCCACCAGCAATAACTGGAATTTTTTTATTATATTTTTCTTCAAAGGGTTTTATAGCCTTTAATACATCGCCTACTAATACCTCAAGTTCATTAGATGGATCAGAAATTCCCTCCATAGAAAAACCTAAATGGCCTCCTGCCTTAGGCCCCTCAACCACTATAGCATCAGGAGCAACCTGATAGTGTTTGTCCCAATTTCTACATATTATAGAAGCTGTTCTACTGGAAGATACTATAGGAGCAATTTTCGTGCTAGTATCCTTGGTGAATTTTGGGAGGCTCAAAGGGAGACCAGCCCCAGAGAATATAATATCTATTTTTTCTCTAATTGACTCTCTAACCATTTCCTCGAAGTTATTAAGAACAGCCATTATATTTATGCCGATAATTCCATTCTTAGAGATTTCTTTTGCTCTTTTTATATGTTCCCTTAATGCTCTAATATTAGCTTCTTTTTTATTAACAAAATAATCAGGTTCATCAAATCCAATTTCAACTCCAGAAATAACGCCTATTCCTCCATTTAAAGATACATTACCAGCTAAAGATGATAAGGAAATTCCTACTCCCATACCACCTTGCACAATAGGGACCTTTGCAACTAGACTGCCAATTCTTAATTCAGGTAAACTCATGGATATCCTCCTTACACACTTTCATCTATATATTCATAACAATTACTAACACCAGGTACTAATATCAAGTATACATTTTTCTGCAATAAAAGTAAATACCTAAATTAAAGTTGATAAAAGCTTCTATCTAAGTATCTAAAGATAAAAACTTCGGGGAATTTCCCCGAAGTTTTTATAAGTCTATTTTCTTGTAGTTTAATAGATACTTAGCTGATATACCTGGCTCAGTCATGTTTATTGGATCTAGCACATCATTTATTTCTGCTTCTGTCATAAGTTTATTTTTTAATAGAATATTTCTAATCGGTTCACCAGTATTCATTGCAATCTTTGCAACTTCAGCTGCTTTCTTATAGCCTACATGAGGGCATATAGCAGTTACGATTCCGATGCTGTTTTCTACCAATTCCTTACATCTTTCTCTATTAGCAGTTATCCCTTGTATACAGTTTTCTGTGAATGTATTAATTCCATTAGCTAACATTTCTATAGATTGGAAAAGGTTAAAGAATATTAGTGGTTCAAAAGCATTTAGCTCTAATTGACCAGCTTCTGCTGCCATTGTAATAGCTACATCATTGCCTATGATTTTAAAGGCTACTTGACTCATTACCTCTGGTATTACAGGGTTAACCTTACCTGGCATTATTGAAGAACCATTTTGCTTAGGTGGTAGATTTATTTCGCCAAAGCCAGTTCTTGGTCCTGAAGACATAAGTCTTAGATCATTTGCTATCTTTGAAAGACTAACAGCACATGTTTTTATAGCTGATGATACAGAAACAAAACAGTCTAAATTTTGTGTTGAATCTATTAAATCCTCAGCTTGAACTAAATCGATACCAGTTACTATGCTAAGATTAGGTACTACTTTTTCAAAATACTTATCATCAGCATTCATACCTGTGCCAATCGCAGTTCCACCCATGTTCACAACCTTTAGCTCTTCCTGTACATTTGTAATTCTTTTAATATCTCTTTTAACCACGGAGCTATACGCTTTAAATTCTTGGCCTAATCTAATAGGAATTGCATCCTGCATTTGAGTTCTTCCCATTTTGATTACATCATCAAATTCTTCCGATTTTGCCAGAAATGCTTCGTACAGATTTTCTAATTGTTCAATAACTTTTGGAAGAAGCTTTAGAATAGTTATTTTACCAGCAGTTGGAATAACATCATTTGTCGATTGGCCCATATTAACGTGGTCATTGGGGTGAACTATACTATAGTCTCCTTTTTCTCCATCTAATATTTCTATAGCTCTATTTGCTACTACTTCATTAATATTCATATTTGCTGATGTACCAGCACCACCCTGAATTGGGTCTATTATAAATTGATCGTGTAAATTACCTAAAACTATTTCATCGCAAGCTTGTATAATTGCGCTTTCAATTTTTTTATTCAAAAGCTCAACCTCTCTGTTTGTAATAGCAGATGCTTTCTTGACTAGAGCAAGACTATTGATAAACTCTTTATGCATTCTGAAGCCTGTTATCTTAAAATTTTCTGCAGCTCTTAAGGTTTGTACACCATAGTATGCTTCTACAGGAACCTTCTTTGAGCCTATTGAATCACTTTCTTCTCTAAAGAGAGTATTATTTTTAATGTTTTCCATATATCTTTCCTCCTAAGGAATATAATTTATCGAAACATGTAAGTACTTTTAATATATAAACTTCACCAGCAACATTATAGTCCTTTTATGTAATATAATCAATAGGATATTAGTCAATATGTTTGTTATATTATTGTCAAACAGTTGGTTTTATGCAGGGTATCCTCAATATTCTGAATTGTAAATAATATTTAACAAATTAATTATTATTAACATAAGGTCTATAAAAATTTCTGGAATAATTTTAATTTTTTTATACTTACAAGTAAGTTATTATTAAATTAATTTATGATATAATTTAATAAATAGGTATACTTTAATAGACAGGCTTATAGGAGGAGATAATAGTGTTAAGTCAATGGAATAACAACACTAACATGTCAGCAAATCATCGCAAAGCTTCGATTATAGTTTTTTCATTGTACTTTTCATGGTTACTAGCTCTTCCTTTTGAAGGACAGGTGTTATATGCTATTGCCAATTTACATAATATTGATCCTCAAGGTTTAATATTTTTTACAATTGCTTCTCATTTCCTTGGATTACTTTCCTGTGGATTTTTTGTCAAAAACATAAAAACAGTAAAAAAAATAATGATATTTTCAATTTTGAGCTGTATATTAGGAAGCACAATATTCTTCTTTTCCTTTTCGATAACATGGTATGTTTCTTTGATATGTACTTCCTTTCTTTCAGGTATTTCTGTAGGAAGCTGGGGATTCTATTTTAAAGCCTACACTCCATCTAATGAACGAATTAAAACAGCCGCCGATGTATTGATTTATTCAAATGTTTTGATGATAATAATTAACATGATAGCCATAAATATATCTCCTTACATAGGCCTTTTTGTATCTATTGCTATGCTTATGGGAGCTTTTTTATTTGCTTTAAAATTACCATCTGATTATAGAACATATAATAAAGATTCTTCTACAGAAGCACCGAAACTATTAAATCCGACGAAACCTCTTATATTTTTGTGCTTGTTTATTGTAATTATTACTATTAATTCAGGGCTCATGTATCAGGTCATTAATCCATCCTTTGCACATCACAAGGGACTTGTGAGCTGGTATTGGGCTGTTCCATATATTATCGCCTTAAGTGTTATGAAAAATCTATCTCCAAAATTTAATCGTGCTTATATATTATATGTTGCCATTGCAATGATAGGTTTTGCTTTTCTGTCTTTTATGACATTGGACCGTTCTGCTGGCAGCTATTTAATAGTAAATACTCTTATGCTAGGAGCCTGTGGTGTATATGATCTTTTTTGGTGGAGCATACTAGGAGAAATGCTTGATTACAGCAACAACCCAGCAAAAATTCTAGGCATAGGATTATCTTTTAATGTGTTAGGAGTCCTTTTTGGAGGAATTGTTGGAAGTATAACTATTTCTAGTGACCCACATAATTATAATTCATCTATTATTGCTCTGGTAGTAGTGTTTACTATCTTAATCATGCTTCCACTGCTTAACAAAAGGCTTTCTGTGTTGCTGAAAAACCATGTGTTTTTATCGGAACTATCTCAAATGTCATCTAATGAGAGGAAAAAAATAATAGGAAGCTTTGTTGAAAATAGTCTGTTGACTGGACGTGAAAGTGAAATTGCCTCATTATTATTAAAGGGAAGAACTTATAAAATGATTGCAGATGAGTTATATTTAAGTGAAAACACAGTGAAAACTCATATTAAAAACATATATTCTAAGCTTAATATACAAAGTAAAACGGAACTAGTAAAGCTAATGCTAGAAAGAGAATATGAAACAACTAAATAGTAAAATAGAGTAAAATACTATAATTAAGGCCTCTCACCCAAAAAGGGTGAGGGGCTTTTTCTATAAAATCACCTGTTTTGGGTGGATACTTTTATGCAAAAAATATTTAATATATTATCATAGCATCATACAAAGCCATGAGAATTACAATTGTTTGTGAAGGGTGGGTTTACTTTGAAGGCAATAAAGCAGAAGCTTACATTACTTAGCTTATTAAGCTTTTTAAGTACAGTTATTGTGCTTTTTTTTCTAATTAAGGAAATATTCATATTAAAAAATAGTGTTAGATTAAACTTCATAGTTATTTTCCTTATTGCCTTAACCTTATTGATACTTCTTATATATCAATACAATAAATTTAAAACGGCTAAGTTGATTTTGGAAAGTAAAATTTTACACATAGAATCTGCCAAGATAGAAGAGGAGACTAATGTAAAAGATAATGGAGTTTCCTTTGTGGATGGAATAGAGGTATATATTTCATGCTTTGGTATACTATTAGGCTCCAAGGTTATCAAATTTAATATAGATAAAATTATATTGAAGAAGATAGAAGTAGATTCTAAATATATTTGTTTTACATACTCTAGCAATAAAAAAACTAAAATGATTAAAATCTTACATGGCAGTATGAACAAGTATGAGTTACAGAACTTCATAGAGAGGTTTAGCTATGAAACAGGCATAGTTCCTATACTATTTACTTGATTTGATTATTTTCATTGTTTAAATATTTCTTTTATATCTAAAAAGGAGGGATTTTATGTATTGTAAAAATTGTGGTTCGGCTTTACCAAATGAAGCTAAGTTTTGCAAATTTTGTGGAAACAGTCAAGGAGAAAGAATACCTGAGAAAAGAGTAGAAGAAGAAAGGACAAGAGCCACATCACCTAATGTTGGCTATGGATTAGCTGGTTTTTCTAATAGGATTTATGATCCTGCATTTCAAAAGTATATAAAGAGTAGCAATAGGTGGAGTGCAATTTTTTCAATTGTCTTAGCAATAGCAGCAATTATAGGTTTTTTTATATATGGCGAAACCAGCTCAGAAATGGAAAATCCTCAATCCTTGTTTATAGGTTTTGGAATTGGTGGCATGTTTATTTTAATAGCACTATTCCAAATATTAGGTAGAAAAAGAGGGAAAACCTGGGATGGAACAGTCATAGACAAAACCATAAAAAAGAAACAACATAGACAGAGTACTGGTAGTGGTGATAATGACCATTATTGGGTTGATTACATTGAGTACACTGTTTATATCAAGAGTGACAATGGAAAGAAGCATAAAATCAGAAGAGAAGATAATGACACAATATACAACTATTATCAAATAGGAGACAGAGTTCGTTATCATGGAGGATTAAACTCCTATGAAAAGTATGATAAATCCAGAGATAAATATATTTTCTGCAATGCTTGTGGTAGCTTAAATGATATGCAAAGCGACTGTTGCTTTAGATGTAAATGTCCCTTGTTAAAATAATAGAACCATAACTAAACAAATTAAACTAGTATAAGATTCTAATCAAGTTATTAGCTGAGGAGGTATAAAGGATGAATCATAAATTATATGGAAAGCTGAGTACAGTACTAATATTATACTTCTTAATAGCGTTCATGTTTCCATTTAAGGCCTTAGCCGATTCTGGATATGTTATTCGTTATGAGAGTCCAAAATATGAAATAGAAGGCCTGTTAGATGATTATCCACCATTCTATTATGAGCTTTTAAAGGATATAGATGTGGAGGTTGGACCTGACGAAAAGTTTACTTACAGCAACGAGGTATCCTATTACGAAGCTGAACCAAGACATTCACAATGGTATGGATATGGAAGAATTTCCATGGAGGGAAGTATAGTTAAAATGAATGGCTCCTCCAACGATACAATGATTCTCTATGGCAACATGTCCTTTTATATTGATGCATATTATACAGCAGATGGAGACCACAATTGGATTGATTATGAAACCCAGGCAGTAAAAAATGTTTTACAGTTTTCTTATGATGGACCTTATTATATTGTCGCAGGGATAAAAGGAGAAAGTGGCAAAAACTTAAGCCTAGGTTATGATCCACAGACTAGTAAAAGTGTAGATATGTCATTAACAAGAATTCATTATAACAAAGAAAATCAAGAGGTATATAGAAACCTTTCAAATGAATTTCCACCTTCTGGCTACAATTTTCAAATTTTTCAAAACAATCCTACTATAGCAGTTCAAACAGAAAACACTGTAGCATCTGAAATGCCTGGAGAAACAAGCTCTGAAGTAGCTAAAGAAATAGTCTTAGGTATAGTTAAGGCAATAGCAGTCGCAGGAGTAGCAGCAGGTTTAGGAGCTGCAGGGGCAGCGGCAGGAGGCTCAGGAACTCTTTTAGAAGGTAGAGAAGAAAGAGAAGAAGGACAAAGCACTTATAAAATGGTAATACATAAGGAATTTGGCAATAAGATTAAATACAATGGAGAACCTGTATTCGTATATGCAAGAATGATTCAGATAAATAGCAAAGGTGTGGAGATAGAAAGACCTGATTTGACACAGAAGATACAAATATTTTCAAAGGATGGAGTACTAGACATAGGACCTAGTACCTTATCAGACTCTTATGTAGGAGCATCAGTATACGCAAGGGCAACAGAAGATACTATACTAGCAAACGAAGGAATAATCAGCTTTAAATTTACAGGAAAAGGTGGAGTATTCCAAAACAATGTAAAATTTATGCTAATAGGTAAGGCCAGAATAGAGCTATCAAATCATCAAATATTTGTATTAGCTAACTCGGGAAAAAGCTTTGAGCTACCATTTAAGCTAATAGACTTTCAAAAAGAACCAAAAACCACATTGAAGTCTATGAAGGATGTACATGAATTTAGACTAGAAGTAGGAAAAGATAAAAATGGTAACAACCTTATAATTGTTACTGATAAGGCAGATAAGAAAAATCTTGATAAATTTTTTGAATCCTTCACCTGCGAAATAATTGCAGAAACGGAAAAAGAATATGTAAGTAGTATATTTTATGTAGAAATGTGCTACGAAGGAGTATTACCAGACTTCCTAGGAAAGCCAAAAGAAATTCGAGGCTACAAAGTAAGTATAGACAGTGACCAAATGGAAAAAACCATATTTGATGTAAAATTAGGAGTTTGGAGTGAAGGTAAAAGCACCCTAGAATTTGTAAAAGGGGATAGTATAGAAATTAGTTTAATAGATGAAAGAGAAATATTTAAGCTTATAGGGATGGAAATAAAGCCTGATGAAAACAATGTACTAACAAAATCAAAGAGATATATAGCCAGAGCAGAAAAAAACTTCCCATCTACAAAACCAGTAAAAGGTACAATGGAAATCACTGCAACATATGGGGTAAAAACCTTTGAAAGCAAAACAGAAATAGATCTAATACCTGACATTCTACAATACGAAGCAGATTATGAAAAAGAATATCAGGCATGTAAAAGAGTTATAGAAATATATATGGCTCCTAGATTTAGAGGTCAAAAGCTATACGAGCTAGAAAAAGCAAGAAATAATCTTGGGATAGAGGACTTTAGATTGTTCCGTAGAAACTGTTGGAGCATAGCAGAAAGGTCTATTATTCAGGAATCCCAAGAATACCTATTAGAAGCAGCATGGTATGATGAGGCAATAGCAACATTAGATTTAGTAGTATATATAGGAGATATAGCCTTCGACCTAGCCTTAGCACCAATAGGAGGACCTATTACTGGATTTATAGTAGCAAATGTTAAAAGCAGCTTTGTAAAACTTTGTGGGGAGCTTTATGCAGGTACAGATAAAAATATTTGGGAGTTAACAAAAGATATTGCAATTGACAGAGCAGTCGAAAGCCTTGGTTCAACAGATGGACTTATAGAAGTGCCTAAAGCAGATGAACCGAAAAAGCTGGTAATTTGGTTAACAAGCTATGTTCTATATAGAATAGGATACCATTGGCAATTTGATAAAGATGACAATAACAATCCAATAGGTATAACAGAGGCAGTAAAAAGAGGGCTTCTAGACTTTGTTGGAAAAGGGGCAGGAGTATTACTAGGAGATTATCTAAACCAGCTAGGTAAGGGCAGGTGGGTAGAAAAAATAAGTATAGCAGATACTGACCAAAAGCTAGTAAACGAAAATGTATCTAAAGCAGCAAAATATGGGTTAGATACCATGGATAAAGCAGCAGAAAAAGCGGATGCTTATATAAGCAAGGGCGTAAATGCATTACTAGAATATATAGAAAAATTAAAAATAGGTGGATAAGGAGGAAGAAAAATGAGAAATAGATTCTGTATAGAGTGTGGAGCAGAAATAAAACCAGATAGTAAATTCTGTATTTCATGTGGAAGTAAGATAGCTGAAGAATTAGAAAAAGAAGAAGTGCTTGAGCCTGAAGCATACAAAACAAAACCACCAATAAAAGAAAACCAAAAAGAAGAAGAAGTTAAGTCCAAAGATGAAAAGAAACGAAAAATTAACTTAGACAAAGTTTCAAGCCCTGGAAAGATATTTGACAATACTAGTTTTGACGCCACAACATCAGGAGAGATGATATTCACACAGACTATGCCTGCAATAAATAATATAGGAAGTACTCTTGGACCGATAAAGTATTTACTTAAAGGTATAGAGAATATTTTTAATGGCCTTAAGAATGCTTTTAGAGATAAGAAGAAGCTTATACCTGCAATAGTTATGGCTGCTATCTGGATAATCCTAACTATATTGCCTATGCTCGGAGTATATAATACACCAATTAGATACTTATCATTTCTCACCTTTGCTAGAGGAGGTATGGGTCAAGGCTTGTTAAACATAATTGGAGGAACTGTTGGGAAAGGTCTATATGCATATTTTGTAACAGCATTAATTCTTCCAATTTTTTCAGGTAAGAAACCATTTAAAGGTATAGGAGGAGGCATTAAGACATTATTAAAATCCTTTGCAGTAAAAGATATAAGTGAGGCGGTTCCATTATTTTTAGGTTCAGGCATTGCATTGATTATCTATAATTTTTTAAATGCTAATGCTTCACTAATCAATAGTATGGCAGGAATAGTTGGGTTTATAATGGCATTGCGAGCTCTATCAAGAAATACAGGATTTCTAAGAGGCTTTATAATGTCAGTTTTAAACAAATTAAGCAAGAAGAAATCTATGGGTACTTCCTTTGCAAATCGTACAATTGCAGGAATAACAACTGGCTTTGCTCTTTCCATACTATTTTCCACCATACCATTTAGATTTACCTGCTATGTTGTTGGCATCATTTTCATTGCTGTAGCACTTATTCTAAGGATAGCATCAGGTAGCAGCAATAAGGATATGGCTACCGCATAGCCAGCAGCAGGCTTTAGGGAAAGGATTGAAAATCATGAAAAAGAAAAAAATTAGAAGTATAGGGATACGGATATTAATAACTGTCATAGGGATTATGTTTATTCTATGGGGATTAAGCACCTTAGCCTTGGGAGCCTTTGGTGTAAAAGAAACCGCCTTAATTACTAATGTAAGACGTGAAGGAGGAGAACGCTCAGAGGCTACCCCTGGAAGATATACTTATGTTGTTAGCTATACATTTAAATTAGAAGATGGGAGAAGCATAGACGGATTTACAAAAAAAATTAGTGATGGAGTATTTATAAAGCACCCAAATACTGTTACTGCTGTTAAATATTTTTCGTTTTTTCCTTATATCAATGCTTTAGAAGAAGAAACAAAACCAGGCTTAAGTCAAATTATATATTTAGTTATAGGTGGATTTTTGATTGTAGCGATGAATAAAAAGACCGATTAAATAGTGCATCACTGCATTATTTAATATGAAGATAAGGAGGTGTAGTCCGTATGAAAGGGAAGAAAAAACTAGCAAGATTACTATTAATAATAATGATAATAGTTATTGCGATACCATTTAAAAACATATTAGCCTTTGCAGAGCCTGATAACTATAAAGATAAATTTGAAGAGGTACACATTAGATATGATGAAACTATAACTAAATTTAATGATTGGAATGACAGCTATCCTTATGAGGCACCTCTTCGTGAAATTATTAAGACCTTTGATATTAAAGTACATCCAGATGAGAAAGTATATTTTGAAGGCTCAGGCAGTTTGCCAGTAGAACATAGATACGGCTTTACAAGCATAGGTGGAAGCGGAACCCTTAAACTAGAAGGGGATATTGTATATGATGAGGTGACAGGATATCCTTCCGTAAAAGGAATTCTTAGCTATACTGCAGATGTTACAGAAAAAAACACTGATTTAAAGCAAACAATACAGTGGAAGGTGAATTGTAGTGGAGAATTTGTCCTAGGTTTACCTATGTCTGAAGTTTCAGAATCAATCTTTAGCTACGGTGGAGCATTGACAGATACAGATAAAAACCTAGTGACTAAAATTGTAACAGATGATGATGGAGAGAGTTCAGTTAACGAATCTGAAGATGGTTATTTTGGTCTAGGATATACCTTTAAATCAAATACAACACTAAAAGGAGCAGTAAGTGTTACTACCTCTGAAACAGAGCCACCGGAGAAAGCAAATAATATATCAATAGATCAAACAATAGACACAGAAGCATCTAAAACATCAGGAGAAACTAGTAATTCAGTGGCCAAGGCAGTAGTAGTGGGCATAACTACATCAGTTTTAGCCGCAGGATTAGGAGTATTAGCAGGAGCCAATAATGGCAGCAGCAAGGTAGAAGATAGTAAGGGCAGCACATACAAAATGGTCATATACAAGGAATTTGGAGATTCCATACGCTATGATAAGCCAGCAGTAGTAGTATATGCACGTATGGTGGAGATAAATTCAGAAGGAGTAGAAATAGATAGGATGGATTTAACTCAAAAAATCTCCATTTTTTCAGAAAACGCACATATGAAAATAGGACCAACGACAATTGCAAGCAACTATGTTGGAGCAACAGTGGAGGCCGAGTCTGTGAAAGGCGCAGAAAGCCCATCAGAGGGAATTGTTAGCTTTGTCTTTAATGGTGAAGGTGGTTCCTTCTGCAACAATGTTCGTTTTAAACTTGTAGGAGAACCTTATATTAAATTTGAAGAACAGGGCAAGAATCTTTTTATGGAAAAGGTTATGATAGAGGGGGATAATGGAGAATACACAGTTTTATTTTCACTACATGATTTTGTTGAAATTCCTAAGGTTAGTCTAAAGCCTCAGGACAATAGTCCATTTGAAGTAGAGCTTAAAAAAATAAAGGATTTTAAATATAAAGCTATAATGAATAATCAAAGTGTAAAATCTGAAAAATCTAGCACACAAAGAAAAGTATTTAATGTTGAAGTGATTGCTGAAAGCAATACAGATAATATTTCAGAAGCATTTCGTGTAGCCATATACCCTGAGGGCATATCCATATCAATAATAAAGTTTGATAAAGATGGATATGCTCAAATAGGTGCTTATTCTGATAATGAAAAGGCAGAAGTCGGAGAGGAAGTTCTTGCAACACGCTTCAAGGTTGAATTGGCAGTAAGCTCTGTCGATGAAAAAGGAGAGTATAAAGCTGAGCTTGTTGATTTATCAAAAGCTAATATTAAGCTTGATAATCTAAAAGGTAGTACAGTACAAACTGAAAATCTAGCAAAGGTGTTTAAATATGAAATAGAGGAAACCACAAATAGGGGAATATATAAATTTCAACCTAAAATGCAAATACCTGAGGGCAAAACGAAGCATTACCTAATGCTTCCTATAGATTGTGAGTATGATAGTAAGGATTACCATTTGGATTTGCCAATTAGACTAATCGGAGAACCATTTAATGAAATGAAGGAAAAGAAAGAAGAGTTAGAGCTTTTACTAAAACGGATAAAGAGATACATGCCTCCTGAGGACTGGAGCGACGTAATAAAACACATAAAGGAAAATTATGACATAATGTCACCGAAGGAAATAAGGCTACTCAACAAGAGCCTTTATGAAATCACTAGAATAAAGCTTCTAGACGAGGCTCAAGACAACATTAATTTTGCAGAAGCTTTGGACTGGGTTATCTGGGGGCTTGAGTGGGTAAAATGGGTAGGAGACCAGGCATTCTCATATGTTGCTATGGCTTATACAGGTCCAGTAGGAGAAGCTCTCTTATCACCTACAAAGGAAATTCTTGTTGGACTAATAAGTGAAAACATATGGTATCGAGAAGGTATCTCAAGTCCTGATGAAAAGCTTAGAGGAGTAAATGGAAACCTTATGGCAATGCTTGAAAATTCTTTGATGACACAGATAAGCTCAGACACAAATATAAAGAAGGCAGGCTTCATACTTGCCAGCTTTACAGTAATAAAAATTGTTAATCATTACTACAATGATGTAGGACCAGACGGCAAGCCTATAGGATTCTATGATGCCATACTTGCAGGACTTAGCGATTTAACCTCTACTGCATTTAAATTTGTAGTTTCAGAGAAGTTTGATGAGCTTGCAAATAACCCAAAAGCAAAAGAATATTTTAATAAATATGCAGGAGAATGGGTTAAAGAGGCCCTTGATTCCAATGCATCAGGATGGAGAGAAAAGGAAGTAGAAGTAATTAAGAAATATGTTGAGGAGATTTGCGGAGCTGGAGCAGCAAAAGTTTATACAAAGGCTACACAAGTAGAGTTTGAGGATAAAAGTGGAAGGCTTATTATCAATATTAATATCTGGGATGATGAAAAAGACCCAAATAATTCAATAATAGTGTTCCTTGATGTAATGGAAATCAAGGATAAGCTTTTTGACTATATTTTTGGAAATATGTTCGGGAACTTCCCATTTACAACCTCACCACTTAATCCATCAGCTGATCCAGTATTCGTCTATTAAAAAAATGCAAATGTAAGCCAATACAAACAAAAATAAAATTTTTAAAAGGTATTCTCTAAAAGACTAATAGAGAATATCTTTTTTTCTATCTTTTTTGTAATAAAGAAGGATTTTGAAATCTATGATAGAATGAAGAATAGGGATAATTTAAGTATGCAGAAGATAAGAATTTATATTTAAGATATAATATAATTATACTTATAAAAAAACAAAGAGGTGGATGAAATGCGACAAATAGATGTAGAGATTATTCAAAAGCTAGTTGCTGAAAAATGTATATCTTCTAACATTTATATTGAAGAGGATATACAGGAAGCTTTTATAAATGCAAAAAAGGCAGAGACTTCATCAGTAGGAAACATGGTTTTAGACATGCTGATAAAAAATGCTGAAGTAGCAAAGGAAAATGAAACACCATTATGTCAAGATACGGGCATGGTAGTAGCTTTCGTAGAGGTTGGACAAGAGGTTCACTTTACTAATGGTAGTATAACTGATGCTATAAATAAAGGTGTTATAGATGGCTATAGGGAAGGGTATTTAAGAAAATCTGTAGTAGAAGACCCACTAATAAGAAATAACACTAAAGATAATTCTCCAGCAGTTATATATTATAATATTGTACCTGGTGATAAGGTTAAAATAGAGCTTATGTTTAAAGGCTTTGGAAGCGAAAACATGAGTCAAATAAAGATGCTAAAGCCATCAGATGGAGAAGAGGGCGTAGTAGATTTCGTTCTTAAAGCAGTTAAAGAAGCAGGACCTAATCCATGTCCTCCTATAATAGTAGGAGTAGGCATTGGTGGCACAATGGATAAAGCAGCTAATTTAGCTAAACATGCCTTAATAAGACCAATTGGATCAAAAAACAATAAAGAGCATCTAGCTAAGCTAGAAGAAAAATTATTAGAAAAGATTAATGCTTTAGGCATAGGACCTCAAGGTTTAGGAGGGTTAACCACAGCCTTAGATGTACATGTAGAAGCATATCCTACTCATATAGCAGGCTTACCAGTAGCAGTAAATATAAATTGCCATTCTTCAAGGCATAGTACAATAATTCTATAGATAATATAAGACCATAAGGGGTGAAAAAATGACTGTTAAACTTATAGAAACTCCATTAACAAAGGAAGTTTTAAGAGAACTAAAAGCAGGAGATGTAGTATCTCTTACGGGTACTGTATATACTGGAAGAGATGCGGCACACAAAAGAATGATGGAAGCATTAAATAAAGGAGAAGCTTTACCTTTTGATATAAAAGATTCTATAATATATTATGTAGGCCCAACTCCAGCAAAGCCTGGAAAAGTAATTGGTTCTGCTGGACCTACAACAAGCTACAGAATGGACACTATGACCATACCTTTGCTTGAATTGGGCTTAGGGGGCATGATAGGAAAAGGATTAAGAAGTAAGGAAGTAATAGAAAGCATGAAAAAAAATGAAACTGTATATTTTGCAGCAGTAGGTGGAGCAGGCGCATTGATAGCAAGCTCAGTTAAAGAGTCAGAAGTAATAGCCTATGATGATTTAGGCACAGAAGCCATAAGAAAACTAACAGTAGAAAATATGCCATTAATAGTATGTATAGATATTTATGGTAACAATTTATATGAAAATACAAAATAAACTTGAAGGGAGCTGGGTTAAATGAAGGATTATAATAAGCTTTCGTTAGAAATGCATAGAAATAATAAGGGCAAGGTAAGTATTCAAAGTAAAGTTAAGGTAGAAAATAAAGATGATTTATCCATAGCATATACTCCAGGAGTAGCTCAACCCTGTAAAGAAATAGCTAATGATCAAGAAAAAGTATATGAATACACTTTTAAAAGCAACACTGTTGCTGTAGTAAGTGATGGGACAGCAGTATTAGGCTTAGGAGATATAGGACCCTATGGTGCAATTCCAGTTATGGAAGGAAAATCCATATTATTTAAAGCCTATGCAGATGTAGATGCTTTTCCTATTTGCTTGAAAACAACTGATACTGAAGAAATAATTAGAACAGTAAAATTGCTTGAGCCAGTATTTGGAGGCATCAACCTAGAAGATATAGCAGCACCTAAATGCTTTGAAATAGAAAAAAGACTAGATGAGGAATTAGACATACCAGTATTTCATGATGACCAGCATGGAACAGCTATAGTAGTATTAGCTGGACTTATTAATGGATTAAAATTAGCAGAAAAAGAGTTTAAGGATTTAGAAGTAGTCATAAATGGTTCTGGAGCAGCAGGTATTGCAATAGCTAAGTTATTATTAAGTGTTGGAGTTAAGGATGTAATATTGTGTGATAGAAAAGGAGCCATATCTAAAAATAGACAGGATTTAAACCCAATAAAAAAAGAAATGGCTGAAATAACTAATAAAGCTTCACTAGATGGTGAATTAAAGGATGTAATAGTTGGTAAAAATGTGTTCATAGGAGTGTCGTCAGCAGATTGCTTAACAAAGGAAATGGTAAAAACAATGGGTGAAAAATCCATGATATTTGCAATGGCAAACCCTATACCAGAGATTATGCCAGATGATGCAAAGGAAGCAGGGGCCTTCATAGTAGGCACAGGAAGATCTGACTTTGCTAATCAAATAAATAACGTACTGGCATTCCCAGGCATATTTAGAGGTGCTTTAGACGTAAGAGCTAGTAGAATCACCCAAAACATGAAGATACAAGCAGCCTATGGAATAGCAAATATAGTTAAAGAAGAAGAGCTAAATGTAGATATGATAATACCGAGTCCATTTAACAAGGAAGTTGCAATAGCAGTGGCAGAAGCAGTAAAAAAAGCTGCTATAGATGATGGAGTGGCTAGAGTATAGTTTGAAAGGAGCAAAAGAATGAAACTTATTTCTTGGAATGTTAATGGGCTTAGGGCATGTGTTAAAAAAGGTTTTTTAGAATACTTTAATGAAATAAATGCAGATATGTTTTGTATTCAAGAAACTAAGCTACAGGAAGGCCAAATAGAATTAGATTTAGAAGGATATTACCAGTACTGGAATTATGCAGTAAAAAAAGGCTATTCAGGTACGGCTATATTTACAAAGAAAAAACCCTTATCTGTAAAATATGGAATAGAAATTGAAGAGCATGATCAAGAGGGAAGAGTAATAACCTTAGAATTTGAAGAATTCTTTTTAGTCAATGTATACACTCCAAACTCTCAAAGAGAGCTGGCAAGACTGGATTATAGAATGAATTGGGAGGATGACTTTAGAAGCTATCTTAAAGAACTAGACTCAAAAAAACCTGTAATCTTATGTGGAGATTTAAATGTAGCACATAAAGAAATAGACTTAAAAAACCCTAGTACTAATAGAAAAAATGCAGGCTTTACAGATGAAGAGAGAGAAAAAATGACAGTGCTTTTAGATAATGGCTTTATAGATAGCTTTAGATATTTTTATCCAGACCTAGAGGATGCATATACTTGGTGGTCCTACATGGGACGAGCTAGAGAAAGGAATGTAGGCTGGAGAATTGACTATTTTGTTGTATCTGAAAAGCTAAAGGAAAAGCTAAAGGGTGCAGAAATTCATTCAGAGATAATGGGTAGCGACCATTGTCCAGTATTACTAGAAATAAATTATTGAGAAAAATAGCAAGCAAAGATAAAAACCTTGGTTAGATAAAACGGGCCAAGGTTTTTATGATTTTTCCATAAGGATATGTTGCGCTATTAATCTTACTATTTGTAAAACACGTGATCACCTATACGTGCTACATATGTTTTGTTATTTACAATCCATTTACCTTCTGCTTTATCAGGATTGAAAAAATAAGTTGAATTTCCAACTGGCTTTACACCATTTAGAGAATCTTTAGCTGCTTGTACACTTTCTGCTGATGGAGTATTGTATATAGTTCCATCTGCTACAGGACTAAATTGAGGTATGCCTTTGTAGTATTCAAAGATTACACCTTTTACTGTGTTTGGAAAAGCACTGGAAGCTACTCTATTTAATACAACGCTTCCAACTGCTACTTTTCCCTTATAGGGTTCAGCTCCAGCTTCTGCATGTATTATCCTTGAAAGCCAATATAGGTCATCTGATGAGCTTGAGCTTCTACCTATACTTGTCCCACGAGATACTGAGCTAGATGAACCATATAATAATGATTGAGTCTGCTTACCAGCTATTCCATCAATAGTTATCCTGTTAGCTTTTTGAAATGAAATTACTGCTTTTTCAGTTCTTGGTCCAAAAATACCATCAACATTTCCTGCCCAGAAGCCTTTGTTATTTAAAGCTTGCTGTAGCCTTGAAACCTCAGAACCTCTACTACCAAGTTTTAATGTTACATAAGAGCCTGTATTACTTCCAGCAGCATAGACACTAGTTATGTTCAGTAAGATTAATAATGTTAAAAGAAATAATGAAGTGATAAACCTCTTCTGATGCATTTTCATATGAAAACACCCCTTCTTTTTTGCTTCCGAAGTTAGCTGACGGGTTCGGGACAGAAGGCTCCCTACTATGACATCCATAGATTAACCCCTTAGTTGGTTCCTCCGTACCTAGAAAAACTAGGATTCAGCAAATATGTGTTTTAACATAGTTCATATTATATAAGCCCCAAGATATTATGTCAACCTATGGTGAAAATTACCACGAATACTAAAGTTATAATAAAAATAATATTGTACTTGACATTTAAGGAATTAGATGGTAAATTATATGGTAATATTTGAGAGTGTATCTAGGGTTCCGGCTTTAATTTAAAGTGCTTGGTCCAAGCGATACAGGATGATTATTATCTACACTTCTAGGAGAAAAGCCTGGAGGAGGAGTCTCATTGACTCTTCTTCCGGGCTTTAATTATATAATTTGAGGGGGGTAAATATGAGCATTATACAGGTTAGAGATTTACAAAAGACTTTTCGTGTTAAAACTAAGAAGGCAGGATTGAGAGGTAGTATGAAGGCAGTATTAAATCCTGAATACAGAGAGATTCAAGCTGTCAACAATGTTTCCTTTAATGTTGAAAAGGGAGAAGTATTAGCATTCATTGGACCAAATGGAGCAGGGAAATCTACAACGATAAAAATGCTTACAGGAATTTTATATCCTTCTTCTGGAGAAATCAGTGTTCTTGGACTTAACCCGTCAGTTCAAAGAAAAATGTTAGCCTACAAAATAGGGACGGTATTTGGACAGAAATCGCAGCTATGGTTTCATCTACCACCTATAGACAGCTTTCAGCTTCTAGGTAGAATATATGAAATTTCAAACTCTCAGCTTAAGCAACGAATTATGTATTTGACTGAATTGTTTGAAATAGAAGAGCTTCTTGAAATACCTGTGCGAAAGCTATCATTAGGACAAAGGATTAGATGTGAAATAGCAGCTTCTCTTTTACATAACCCTGAAGTAATATTTCTAGATGAACCAACCATAGGCTTAGATGTTGTAGTTAAGCAAAAAATACGTGAGTTAATTATTAGATTAAATAAAGAAAATAAAACTACTATATTTTTAACCTCTCATGATGCTGGAGATATAGAACGAATTTGTAAGAGAGTACTAATAGTAAACCATGGTGAAATTGTACTAAATGAGTCAGTAAAAAACTTAAAGTATAATTATATGAATCAAAAGATTATAGATATTAAATACAATGAGCCTGTAGAGATATTAAGTGAAAAAATAGACGTAATAAAGCATAGAGGATACGCTGCTAAAGTAAAGGTGGATAGCTCTATTCATGATATTGATACTGTTATAGGCGAATTAATGAAAGTAGGAAAAGTTGCAGATATTACCATATCTGAGCCACCCTTAGAAGAAATAATTTCACATATATACCTGCAAAAGAGCTTAGGTGGTGATAATTTTGAAAAAACTATATAAATATTTATTTATATGCAAAATAAGTTTATCAAATAATCTTGTATATGTAGAAAACTTTATAGCTCGAAATTTTTTCTTAGCCTTTATCATCTATATTATGTTAATGCTTTGGGAAAACATATATGGGCAAAAAGGAGATATTATTGCAGGGCTTAGCTTGAGCCAGATGATATGGTATTTGATAGTTACAGAAATGGTTACTCTATCACGTTCAGATGTATTTAATGAGGTTTCTACAGATGTTAAAAATGGGAATATAGCTTATATGCTGAACAAACCTTATAACTATATACTTTATTGCTTTTCAAATTCTCTAGGAGAAATTGGAGTTAAATTGATTACTAATATAGCTATTGGATTAGTCATAGGTATTCTTTATGTAGGCCCTTTAACAGGATTTAAGCTAATTCATTTACCTTTTGTCATACTTTCATTATTGTTAGGTATTGGGATAAATTTTTTCGTCCATATATCTTTATCCTTAACATCTTTTTGGGTAGAAGAAAACAGTGCTTTTTATTGGATTTATAGTAAGCTAGTATTTACATTGGGTGGTATGCTAATACCCCTAGAAATGTTCCCAGAATGGATAGAAAAAATAGCTAGAAAGCTTCCTTTTGCATATGTAACTTATAGTCCTGCTAGGCTTGCAGTTGATTTTTCTTTTTCTAGCTTTTCCAAAGCATTGTTTTTTCAGCTTGGATACTTATTATTCTTTTTTTTACTTTCTATGTTTATTTACAGAAAGGGGGTTAAGGCATTAAATGTTAACGGAGGTTAAGAAAACCTTAAATCTAATAGCTAAGTATTTTTGCTTCAATCTTTCTGCATCTATGGAGTACAGAACTAGCTTTATTATTCAAACCTTTGGTATGATTATAAATAATGCCTCCTTTATATTTTTCTGGTGGATATTATTCGAAAATGTAGAGAGTATAGGAGGCTATGGCTTTAAGGAAGTTATGATGCTTTGGGCTATATCTTCAGTATCTTATGGAATTAGCTTTGTCCTGTTTGGTAACATAAGGAGAATAACTCACATGATAGTTAATGGGGAGCTTGATCCATACTTATTACAGCCTAAAGATGTTCTTATAAATATTATTTCATCTAGTACTGTTGTTTCTGCATGGGGAGATATATTATACGGTATTATCCTATTCATAGGCATTAATGGAGTAAATTTAGCAGATTTTTTATTGTTTCTATTTTTCTGTACTACAGGTGCTTTGATTTTTTCAAGTGTTTTGATACTTGTAAATTCCTTGACTTTTTATATGGGTAATTCACAAGGAATTAGTGGATTAGTTCTTGAATTTATGATTACATTTAGTATATATCCAGAAGGAATATATAAGGGAGTTGCAAAATATATTATATATACTATTATCCCAGCAGCTTTTATATCCTTAGTACCTGTCAGATTATTACAATATTTTTCTTTTAAATGGTTTTTAGTGCTCTTATTTTTTACAGCAGCTTGGATAATATTCGCATATTGGTTTTTCTATAAAGGCTTAAAGAAATATGAATCAGGAAACTTAATAGTAAATAAGCTTTAAAGGGGGTAACTAATGGCGGAGAATAAAAGGAGTATTGATATTATTAGGATTCTAGCCTTAGCAATAATAATTTTGCTAATGGTGTCACTAGTATTGAACAAGGCTTATAAAGGTAATAAGAAAAAATCAGATATGGAAATAATACTACAAGATAATAGCATATTGAATACTAATGTCATCAATAAAGGTGATAATTATGAAGCTGATGAGGAAAATGTATTACCTGTTTTTATGTATAGTAGCTTAACAGAAGACATTATAGAAAAAATATCTGGATTATCCTACAAAGAGAATTCTCCTGTGGATATAGATGAGCTATCCTACATATGTGTTACATATTGGGGTTTTGATGATATAGAGCATGTAGGAGAATTGATAGTACACAAAAAACTAGCCATGGAGGTTATAGAAATATTTAAAGAGCTTTATGAGGCTAGATTCCCTATTGATAAGATTAGGCTAATTGATGAATATGGTGCAGACGATGATTTGTCAATGTCAGACAACAACTCATCAGCGTTTTGCTCAAGAGAGGTAACAGGTAAAAAAGGAGTGTTTTCAAACCATAGCTATGGTGTGGCCATTGATATAAATCCAGTACAAAACCCTTATATAAAGGATGAGATTATACTTCCCAAAGAAGGAAAGGAATATCTAGATAGAGATAATATAAGGCAAGGCATGATAATAAAAGGGGATGTTTGTTATAATGCCTTTATAACTAGAGGATGGACTTGGGGAGGAGAATGGAGCTCTTTAAAGGATTATCAGCATTTTGAAAAGAGGATAAAAGATGATTAGAGATATAAATTGTGGGTATTAGGTCCTATAAATAGATACTAAAAAGGGGGACCATTTTATGAGTATTAACACTTCTATGACGGGAGAGAAGGCACCAAGCTTTAGCCTTGTATCAGACATGGGAAAAGATATTTTATTATCTGATTTTGTTGGGAAAAAAAATGTGGTGCTTTATTTTTACCCTAGGGACAACACACCAGGCTGCACTACTGAGGCTTCAGAGTTTAAAGAATTACATTCTGAGTTCGAGGAGCTAGACACAATAATACTAGGTATAAGCAAGGACAGTATTAAATCTCATATTAAATTTAGTGAAAAGCTAGAATTGCCTTTTATTTTGCTTAGTGACGAAGATTTAAAAATACACGAGCTATATCATGTGTTAAAGCCTAAAAAGCTTTATGGAAGGGAGTATATAGGTACGGAAAGGTCAACCTTCGTAATCGATAAAGAGGGAATAATTAGAGGCGAATTTAGAAAAGTAAAAGCAAGTGGACATGCAATGAAGGTTCTGGAATTTATAAATAATAATATGTAATTATTATTTAATTTTTAAACTGGCTGTATGAAGTATTCAATACAGCCAGTTTAAATTTTAGTATTAAAGACTATCATTTTATCTATAAATCATTTATAATATCATAGTTAGGGATAGAAATTATTCCTTTAATATTAAGGTTAGGAGTATTGTTAATGGGAAGACAGTTTTTTGATTGGAAAGAGTATGTTTTAGACAACGGACTTAAGATAATTACTATAAAGAAAGACACAGAGCTTTGTTCTATACATTTAGGAGTTGATATAGGTCCTGTTAATGAAGAGGAAAATGAAAAGGGACTATGTCATTTTATTGAGCATATGCTTTTTAAAGGTACTAAATCAAGGACAAACATAGATATAGATCAAGATCTAGAAAATAGAGCAGGTTCATACAATGCTTACACAACCTATACCTCCACAGTATTTTCTATAACAGCTCTTTTTAATGAGCTTGAAGCATCTATGGAGATATTATCTGATATTATTGTTAATTCAACTTTTCCATCAGAGGAAATAGATAAGGAAAGAGGAGTAATACTAGCTGAATTTAGAAATGGCTATGATGATGTAGAGCAATATAGCTTTAGCCAAGTGAATAAAGCAGGCTTTGAAAAAAGTCCTCTAAAATACGATATATTAGGCAAAGAAAGCCTCGTAAAAAGCTTTACCAGGGATGAAATAATAGCTTTTTATAATAGATACTATATCCCCAATAATAGTGCAATAAGTATAGTATCATCATTGGAGCACGAAGAGGTTTTCGAAAAGACAAGGGAGTTTTTTGAAAAGTGGGAAAGTAAAGAACTTAAGAAGAAAGAAATAATAGTTGAAAAAAATCGTAATGTTGAATTAGTTTCATATAAAAAGGAAATAGAGCAAAACACTATTGTATATCTTTACACCTTTTATAATCTAACTAGAGATGAAGAGCTTGCTTTAGACATATTAAACCATAAGCTAGGTGAAAGTCCAAATTCTATCCTTTTTAGAGCATTGAGAGAGGAAAGGGGCATTGCCTATGACATATATTCTGAAATAGATATTACTGATTATATTAAGACATTGTATATATACTCTTCCACATCTGAAGAAGATATATTTGAGGCTAAGAAAACCATAGATTATTGTATAGAAAGCATAGTAAACAAACATGCTTTAATAAATGAGAGCAATATATCTTTAATGAAAAAAGTAATGAAAACAGGTATAGCTTCTATTCTTGAGGACTCTGAGGGCTTAGGCAATTATGTTCTTCATCAAAGACTTATGAATAAAAGAATAGACGCATTTGTTGAAGACTTAGAGGCTTTAAATAATATTAAAGCGGAAGATGTATATGAAGTGGCTAAAAAAGTTTTAATCAATCCTACAATTCATATGCTACTAAGCCAAAAATAAAATTATAATAATAGGACTGCTCATTTTGAGCAGCCCTATATAGTAGAACTTTAGAATTTCAGACTATTACATAAGTATTTATAAGTTTTTTGCTACTAGTTCTGCTATTTGAACTGCATTAGTTGCAGCTCCTTTTCTAACATTATCTGCCACAACCCATAGATTTATTCCATTTTCTACACTGAAGTCTCTCCTAATCCTACCTACATATACCTGGTCTTGACCGTCTACAGTTATTGCCATAGGATATATGTTCTTATCCGTATTATCCTCAACTACGACTCCATTACTCTTATATAAAACCTCATATATCTCTTGCATTTCGAAAGCTCTTTCAAACTGGAGATTTACAGACACACTATGGCAATTCTTAACTGGAACCCTAACCGTAGTAGCTGTTATTTTAAGGCTAGGGTCATTTAGAATTTTTTTTGTTTCTTCAATCATTTTCAACTCCTCTTTAGTATATCCATTATCCATAAATGTATCTATATGTGGAATACAATTGTACGCAATTGGATGAGGATATTTTTTGTTAGCTATACCATTTATTCCATTTTCTAAGTCTGCAATGCCACCTACACCTGAGCCTGAAACAGCTTGATAAGTTGAATAGACAATTCTTTCTATCTTAAAAGCATCATGAAGTGGCTTTAATGGCACAACTACCTGTATTGTCGAGCAGTTTGGATTAGATATTATACCATTGTGCCATTTTATATCCTGTGGATTTACCTCAGGCACTATAAGAGGAACATCCTTATCCATTCTCCAAGCACTACTATTATCTATTACAACTATACCTTTTTCTTTTGCCTTGGGAGCATAGTCTTTACTTATATCTCCTCCTGCGGAAAATAGGGCAATATCTATGTCCCTATCAAAGGAAGCATCATTTAGCTCTTCAACAATATATTCCAAATTATTGAATTGAACTGTTGCACCCTTTGATTTTGCAGAAGCATAAAGATATAAATTGTTAATAGGAAAGCTTCTTTCCTCCAGCATTTTAATAATTGTTCTTCCTACCATTCCTGTGGCACCAACTACTGCAACATTTAGTTTTTTCAAAGTAACACCTCCACTATAAGTAAAATACACCTTCTATCACTATTGAATAGAACTATTATTTATACTATTATACACATAAAGCCCGTGAAAATAAAATGATATATTTAAAATCCATGAATAATAATCATTTGACAAATTTTTAGAATGATTGAAGATTAATAACCTAGACCATAATTTAATATTATCATATGAGCTATTATACTATTTGTGCAAAATATAATATTTTTGTAATTGATTCTTTATTCTAAGGTAAATATGATAAAATTAAAGCAAAAGGTTTATGGCATATTGTTTGAAAGGAATGATAATATGAAGTTTTATGAGAAAGATAAAATTATAGAATTATTGAAAAGAGAAATAGTTCCTGCTCTTGGGTGCACTGAGCCTATTGCAGTTGCATTAGCTTCAGCAAAGGCAAAGGAGATATTAAATGCTTTTCCTGATACGATTGAAATACTAGTAAGTGGAAATATTTTAAAAAATGGAATGGGAGTAGGTATTCCAGGAACAGACATGACAGGACTTAGTATAGCAGCAGCTTTAGGTGCTATAGGAGGTAGATCAGAGGAAGGTTTAGAGGTACTAAAATATATATCAGAGAAAGACATAAAATTAGCAAAAGAATTTGTTAAGTCTGAAAAAGTATCAGTAAGCTTAAAGAGTAAATGTGAAAAGCTATATATTGAATGTATCTGTAGAAAAGATGATGAGTACTCAAAGGTAATTATTAGAAGAGAACATTCTAACATTGAGTACATAGAGCATAATGGGGATATAGTCTGCAACAATACTGAAAAATTAGATAATCTTATACAGAAAAAAGATAATGAAGTAGAATTAAGCATAGAAAAAATATATGATTTTGCAACAAGTGTAGATGTATCAGAAGTAAAATTTATTTTAGAAGGTATGAGGCTTAATAAAGCAATAGCCGAAGAGGGCTTATCAAAAGAATATGGTCTACAGGTAGGTAAAAAAATAATTGAAAATATCCATAAAGGCATTTTATCTAATGATATCATGACTCATGCTATGGCATTGACTGCAGCAGCATCAGATGCAAGAATGGCAGGATGCATGATGCCTGTTATGAGCAACTCTGGTAGTGGAAACCAAGGTATAACAGTTATGCTACCTGTTGTAGCAGTGGGAGAGAGATTAAATGTAAGTGAAGAGAAGCTTATTAGGGCTCTAGTCATAAGTAATCTAGTTGCAATCCATATTAAACATCATCTAGGCAAGCTTTCTGCCTTATGTGGCTGTGTAATTGCTGCAGGTGGTGCAAGCAGTGGAATCACATATATATTAGGTGGAGATGTACAAAATATTTCCTATGCAATAAAAAACATGGTTGGTAATATTTCAGGCATGATATGTGATGGAGCTAAGATAGGATGTGCTCTTAAGGTATCCACCGGTGCAAGTGCTGCTGTACAATCTGCATTATTAGCTATTGATGGCATAGAAGTTTCTCATATGGAGGGTATTATAGACAGGGATATCGAAAATACTATTATAAACTTAGCCAATATTGGTGTAGAGGGAATGGGTGAAACAGACAAGTTAATTCTTGATATTATGTTAAATAAGAGTTAATATATAGATTAAATATTATAAGAATAATATATATTAATTTAAGGGACGTTCTTAGTAGATATGTCCCTTCATAATAGGAGGTTATCAAATGGAGCTGCTAAAGAAAAAAATATTAGATGAAGCGGGAGTAGAAGAGGGACATATTTTAAAAGTCGATAGCTTTTTAAATCATCAGCTAGACATAGCTTTTTTAAATGAGGTAGGAAAAGAATTTAAAAGATTATTTAATGACAACAATATCACTAAAATACTTACTCTTGAAACCTCAGGCATTGCTATAGCAAGCATAGCCGCTCAATACTTCAATGTACCTGTAGTATTTGCAAAAAAAATAGAAACTAAAAACCTAGATAAAGAAACATATGATAGTGATGTATATTCTTATACAAAGGGTAGAACATACAAGATAAGAGTTTCAAAAAAATATATCCTCCCAGAAGACCGTATACTAATAATAGATGATTTTCTAGCCAATGCCCAAGCTGCATTGGGTCTAATGGATATTATAAATAAAGCAGGGGCAAAGCTAGAAGGAATAGGTATAGTAATTGAAAAAGGATTTCAAGATGGGGGAGAGCTTTTAAGAAAAAAAGGTGTTAACCTACAATCACTAGTTATAATAGATTCATTAGAGGAAAATAATATTAAATTTAGATAAGCTAAAAAGAGAATTGGTAGCTAGTTGCTTTATTTATCTAATAAGTAGTATAATATTTTTGGGGAAACATCAAGTATACCATCCTATAATCTTGACCTTAAGCTGTATTAATGATTGAATAATTTAACTGATTTTAAGATATGCTTTTATTTAGCTGTAATAATATAGGATAAAGGCAGGGGGGATTATATGATTTTATATTGGGAGAAAATATTAATACCATATGAACAAGCTGTAGAAGAGCTGAAGGTAAAGTTTAAGGCAATAAGAAATGAGTATAGGAGACTTGATGAATATTCGCCTATTGAATTTGTAACAGGAAGAGTTAAGGCTATATCTAGCATTATTGACAAGGCTAGACTTAGAGATGTTCCACTGGATAGAATTGAAGAGGAAATTGAGGATATAGCAGGTATCCGTATTATGTGTCAGCTTGTAGATGATATTGAAAAAGTGGTTCAGCTTATAAGAGACAGGGACGGCAAGGATATAAAAATAGTTGAGGAAAGAGACTATATAACTAATATTAAGGAAAGCGGATATAGAAGTTATCACATAATAATTAAATACAAGGTTCATACTGTATTTGGAGAAAAGGAAATATTAGCTGAAATACAGATAAGAACACTTGCTATGAATTTCTGGGCTACTATTGAACATTCTCTTAACTACAAATTCTCAAAAAATATTCCAAAGGATATAAAAGAACGTCTTAAAAATGCAGCAGAGGCAGCTTTTCTCTTAGATAAGGAAATGTCTGAAATCAGGGATGATATTGTAGATGCTCAAGAACTTTTTCAGATGAAATCTTCTTTAATCGTAGATATACTAAGAAAAATACAAAATCTATATTTTACAGGAAGAATTAAGGAATTTGAAGGAGTGCAAGAAAGATTTTTAATATTACAGGAAATAGGAGATGTAAATGAGCTTAAAAAATTTAGTAGAGAATTAGATAATATGATATTATAAAATTCTTTTCATTTAGCTTGGTTAATGTTTTGTCATAAGGGTAATAATAATTAACAAAGCATTAATAACCAAGGAGGTATTAGAATGGATAGAATAGAAAAGAACTTTAAGTATTTTTTAGAAAAATACGGACACATATACGAAGCATATGAAACTTATGGGCAAAAATTACATAATGATGGAGGGCCACTTGATGAGAAATCTCGCTGGTTAATAAAGGTGGCAATATCTGCAGCATGCAAGCATCATTATTCTGTAAGAACTCACATTAGAAAAGCATTAAAATGTGGATGTACAAGAGAGGAAATAGAGCATTCTCTTATGCTAGTAGCACCTACAGCTGGATTTCCTGCCTTTATGGAAGCACTAATGTGCTTAAGAGAAGAACTTGATGAGGATGCGTTATAAAATTTACTATAAACAAAAACGGCTATTTTTTATCTTAGCCGTTTTTCTGTTTCTGTTATTACATTCAATGCAAACTCTTTAGCTAAATCATGAATATTTTCAACCTTATTTATATGGCCTGCATCATTTGCAGTAGCCATTAGACTAAAATAAGGTGGAAGCCTAAAGGTTTTATTTATATTTAAAGCGCCTATTAACTGCTTTGCTACAGAATCACTGCCTGAGTTTCCTGATACTATAATACTAAAAAAGCTTTTATTATAAAATTTTGTTTTTCTGAAAAGAGCAGTTAAACGATTGACTACTGCTGAAAGATTTGCTGAAATAGCATCATTATAATTAGGACAAAGCCAAATCAAAACATCGGAATCAAGTATTGCAGGATATACTTCCTCCACCATAATTCCACCGTAAAAGCAGCTAGTCTGTTGTCCATAATGCTTACATATTTTATAGGGACATCCTATGCAATCTTGTACAGTTCCATTTTCTATATGTATCTCATTAACAGTATGACTTCCTAAATGCTTCTTTACCATATCCCATAGCATTAGGGTATTAGAAGTATGCTCACTACTTGCATGCAGCACTAATATCTTAGGGTTTTCAACAGCTGAGAGATGAGGGTCTTTAAGTCTCATGCTTAAGTCTCTACAGCTATCTAAACAGACATCAATCAGTGGTTTTTTAGATACCTTTTGCATAGTTAAGAAATTACTTAAAGAACCAGTTGCTTCTACTAAGGGCCTTCCTAGGAAAGAAAGACCAAGCTCATTAGTTAAAAATATAATATCTCTTGCAACTGTTTTAGTATACAGTTCAGTATTACTATGCATAAGGATTCCACCTATGGAGCTATATAAGGCCTGTTTTCCTCTTCTGAATATTTCTGTAAGAATCCTATATAATCCTAAGTTAATACCTGCATCGTTAAGCTCAACAGCAAAAATTATTCTCTTGTTTTGTAGATTAGGAAGGTTTTTTTCATCCCTAATAAATATTGGGTTCCAGCCTTCTATAATCTCATCAATCATTTGAGATAATACATCTGAGGTCTTTTCAGGTATTATTAGGTATAGATCCATCATATAATATCAGCCAGCCTTTCAAAGGTTTCCTCTAATTTTCTTTCTAGCTCAACTGGGAGATTTAATCTTTCAAGCTCTGTTCCAGAAGGGGTTAATCTGTTTTTAGCACCCATATAAGCTCCACCAATATAGGTAGCACTGTAGTGCCAGTTACCTTTTATGGTTGCTATTATTGAAAGAGCACCAGAGGATAGGGCAGGGGCTATAAAAGGCTTATATCCAACAGCTCTAACTTCTAGATTAGCTCCCAAGGTTTTCTCAGTTAGATATTCAGATAGCTTTTCATCATAATTTTCAATACTATTAGCTATTATTAAGCCCTGACCATGTGGACCAAAGGCTCGTCCTTCAGCATCATATGATGCTGTAAGTGGATTTTTAGAAGCATAATAGGCAGCTCGTCCATTCATTACTCCAAGCCCATAGCCTCTTATTTGCTCTGGAGCAAGTCCATTATAGTCTACTATGCCTTGAGAGTCCTTATTGCTTTCTATAAGGGCAACTTTACACAGTAAATCAACAGGGTCTGACACTACAGCAAATATTCCTTTAAAGCCTTTTTCTCTTGCCATATGGGCGTATTCACTTATGATTTTAGAGTTGCTTTCAAACTGATAAAGCCTAACATCCTTTACATCTTCTCCAACCTGAGGTACATTTTTTGAAGCACAAAATACAAACATATGACAATTGAACAGCTCCTCCTTAGGTATGGCCTTGACTAAGGGATATTCCTCTTCGTTAAAGGCATCTAGTATTTGGTTTGCTTCTAGCTCCCATCTAGTAGTAGACTCCTTAGACCTTGAGTATATACCTATCTGGGATATACAGCTACTTCCTAAAAGCCTAAGTCCCGTTAATAGAATTCCTCCTACATCACCAAGTCCTACTAGGTTTATTTTCCACTTTGCTGGGTGAGAGTAGTCTAAAAGGCTTCTCCAGCTATAGTTTGTATTAATTCCCATGACCTTATTAGAGTAGATTTTCTTAAGAATCCAATCATTAATTTCATAGTCCAATTTTTCAGGTGTTTTTAGCAAGCTTAAGTCTTCATTTTTTAAATATAACAATGAAGGGTCTGAAACAGAGAAGCTCCTTCTAGATGCTTTTAACTCTAGCTCTGTAAGAAAATAGAGGATTCCTTCTGAATTTATAGCTTCTCTTTCTTGTATTTCATAAAGCTCATTATACTTTCTAAAAGAAAACAATGTTTTTTCATTTACCTTATAAAAATACACATGCATCCCTCCAATATTTTTGAACAGAATTATAGTTGTAGCTAATCTAATACTTGTTTTCTAACCAACAACTAACAACATCCTTTATCCTTCCTAATCGTTCTAAATCATTTTGCAAATATTCAGAAGGCTTAAGATTAAGGTCATACTCTATATTTTTGCCTAAATCAGGGCATCTAGGGTAGGTAAATACTTCGCCTAGATGTTTAAGAGTAAAGTTTCTTTCATTAGAAATAAGATATTCTCTTTCTATAGCATTTAATACATCTATAGAATTTAATATACATATTTCTGACAAGTTAATAATAGCATCGCCCCTTGTATTTTTCATAAATGTAGGAGACATATAAGGCATAATAAAATTAATAGATGGCATCATATATCTTTGAGGCGAATCTCCCCTCCATACTGTATCTCCTCCAATAAAAGGATACATTGCACTTTCATTAAACCATACTCTCAAATTAGGTATGAAATAAGCAAAATCAACCTTTCTTCCTTGCATATCCATTAATTCCTTTCCTCTTCCAGAAAGAATACCAACTATTATCCCTTCTACATTTATTTTTTCCTTTTCTAAATAGGGACTTATTGCTCTTATTCTATAGCCTTTGTGCAATAAATCATCTACTAGGATTACTGGTTTATTAAAAGAGCCTAATAGCTTAATTTGATTTTTAAGACTCATATAGTACTGAGAGGGGCCAACATTAGAGTACTTTAAATCAGGCTGGAATATTTTTTCTATATGCATTGATTTAGTCACAGTATTTGGAATTATAGAGTCCTTTAATATGGAGCCAAAGGGTACGCATACATGACTTCCCAAAGTCCTAGGCTCCATGACCTCTACTGGAACATGATTAGTTTCGCAAATTTTATCTATTAAGGTTTTATGCATCATATCCCTATCAAATGACAATATAAGATTTCCAGGATATAGACTAGTTAATGCAAGCTGTAGTTTTTTTCTAGCTAGTTTAATGACTTTAATTATATTAGGATTGCTTTTAAAAGGCTCCTTAATTACTGTTTCAATGTCTAAGCTTAAAGTACAAGGATTGCCCATATTTACTGTAAATATAGTATTATCTCCACAGGAAAGGGGTAAAGGCTGAAATCCTTGAAGTCTTAAGGTTTCATATATATGCTTATACACAGGATAATCTATTAGATTTCTATAAACTGTATAAGTATAGTCCTTTGAAATACATAGAGCAAGGGTTTCAGTAAGCAATATTTGATTTAAGTCATGGATATTATTAGATAGGGGGTCAGTATATATTCCTTCTACCAACAATACTCTGCCTAGGGTATTAGTCCTAATGTATTCAGCTATTTCCTGGGATTCGAACTGACTATATAGAGTTCCAGATCTAATCCAATGAAACATTGAAAAGCCCAGAATTTTCCCATCATTCTCATTATCCTTAAGCAAAATTATGTGTGAATCAGATTTAGATTTTATTCCTGATATTTTATCAAAGGCCCTTTCATCATCTTTAAAAAAGAGAGAACATAGTTTAAAAAGCAAGTCATCATTAATGTTTTTTATTACTTCAACAGTTTTTGAAGTAGCCTTAAATAAAGTCTTATATTGGGGCTCTCTTCTATATACTCCATATTCATAAATATATTTTTGTGCAAGGGGATCTATCAACTGAGAAATATCTCTGTTTTCATCTATATAAGTTCTGATTTGAGTTGAGCTAATCTCCTCATATTGTGGTGGCAATGATAATCTTATAGTTTCAGCTTGAATATTTTTTATAGCCTTCTCTAGCTTTGCATCATCATACTCAGTAGAAATAAAGCTTCTTCTATCAAAGATAATATGAGGAAAGCTATGGATTGAATCTATAGTTTTTTCCTTTTTATAGCTAGAAGCATTTAAAATGACGTCACTTCCTACAACCATATGAACATTTGAATAAGGAAAACAACTTCTTAAGGTTTTCAAATCTTGGTCATTTACTATATTTATCTGTATATCCTCAGGGAACAGATGTATTCCAAGCTCATCAGCAATAGACATATTTATTATTTCCCGTCTCAATAGATTAGGTTGAGTTCTTTTAGACCAGGAGAATTCATCAACAGCCAAATACACCTCAAATCCTAAGTCTCTTATCGCCTTTGCTATTTCTTTGTGGCTCAAGGAAAAAGGATCAAAGGTTCCTGGAAAAAATGCCACATTGTAATTAGCCTTAGCTTGTATTTTTCCATAATAGAATACATAATCAGATATAAATCTATAGATATGATTAAGGGCAGCAGAATTATTTAAGAAAACAAGCTCATTTTCATCTATTTTATCTAGTAAAGTAAGGATTTTTTTTGAAATTAGATGGAATATTTCTCCCTTTTCTCTTAAGCTAAGGTCTTCTGAACCAAGTATTTCCTTACCTATTACCCTGAAGGCTTCATGATTTATCTGATAGTCGTAGTTAACTAAACCATTTAAAAGAATACCAAGCATTTTCATCAATCTATCCATACGCTTTTCTTCTTCCTCGAGAAATCTCTCCTTGTATGTAGGATAGTTAGAAACAGCACTTCCAATAGTTCTGAGTAGTAGAAAAGTAATCTGTGGACTAGATTGTCTAATTTTTTCAATAAAATCATCTATTATTTCATCTAGCTCTGTAGGATGTAAATACAGCATCATTTTTCCTAAATAGGGAGGGATATATTTTGTAAACTGGAATCCTTGCATTTCAAGGGCACGTAAAAGCTCAACACTAACATCATTTCGTTCGTCAAGGGATAAGCTAGGAAATAGCTGTAGAAGAGCCTTACCAGCATGAGTCCTAACATTTTCAGTTGCACTTACCTTGATGAGATTGCAATAGTGCATTGCTGTATGAAGACCATTTTTTTTTGTTTCTTCTAGAGCAAGGTCAAGAAGAAAATCTACAGATATTTTTTTAGTTATCCATCCTGTTGCAGTTTTAAGATTTTTAAGAAATACATCTGGTGACTTTTCATAATCAGCTAAGAAAAAGCCTTTGAATTTTTCTTTTATTGTAATTTGGAAACTTAAGCTTTGGGATATTTTATATTTTAAATAGTTGATTGCTGGCACTTGGGAGTAATCTGTTTTCTGAGATAGTATATGGATTATTTTGTTAAAGTACTCACTGCCTTTATCTATTTGATAGGTTAAATAATATATAGAATCTAAAATAGAAAGCTCAACGTCTAGGTTGTCTATTAAGAGTATTTTATATATAAAGTTGAATAATTTTTCTAATTCTATGTCCTTATGTTTGTTGAAGGGAATATGTTTTATAGTTTGAATTAAGTAAAAAACAGTATCCTCGTTAAATACATGCACTTTTTCGTAGTAGTTTAAAAGCACATAAATATAATTTTTTTCTTGCTCTAGGCTACAATGTTTAAATAGTGAGGCAATCATATCTCCTAGGCTAAACCCTATCCATTCCTGATGAGCTTCAATTATTTTATGATCAGGAAATAAGAATGAATTGATGTATTTATTTAATAGCTCACTGCTGGATATACCTGGTGGGCTCAATACTACATCATCGGGTACTTCCTTCCTATATACCTCATCAAAAATAGCTATAAAGGTTCCTATTAATTGAGCACATTGCTTTCTTACATCTTCCTCCTTATGGGTTAAAAAATCATAAAGGAAATTTAAGGTTATAATTTTTTGCTTTTGTGTTAAAAATGTGGAATACTCCTCAAAAATATTAATATATCCACGAAGTTTTTTCCAATCACCTTCACTAGCAACCATTTCTAAAATAGTATTTAAAGATGCTTCATTTCTAAAGATATTCATTAGGTGTATATTATGATTTATAGCTTTGTATTTAATATTATCCACTATTTCTTGACCTTGCATTAATGAAACATGTTTTTTCTTTTGCTCCGAAATGATTATTTCTTCTAAGTCTATATTTATTCCTAAGCTTATCATATAATCCTCAAAATCCTTTAGCTTTGCGTAAACTCTTTTATATCTATTTTCTTTTTCTAAATCTACATTGTCTAATTTATTTAATATTATTTCAAATGAATCCTTCAAGGAATAAATGTGCATATTCCTATTACCATTAGGAAGCTCCATGTTTTTTACTCTAAAGTCAGAATATATTAGGACTAGAGATTCTATAGGCAGGTTTTCTAGTTCTAGATCCCAAGTAGAGTGGTATGTAGCAATATGGCCTATATAATGTATGTCATATTTTTTAAACCATTGGTCAGTATAGTAATAGTGCAGGTAAGGAACTTTTTCAAGCTCTTTTCTGCTGCAGCCATATTTCCCAATATCATGACCAGCTGCAGCACCTGAAACCTTTTCAAGATCAATAGGAAGCTTCTTATTTTGTAGCTGTTTTCCTATATGTAATGCTAAATAATGAACACCACAAATATGCTCAAGAGTATTATGATTAGTCAGCTCTTGATGTAGCTTCATCATTTCATAAACAAAATTTTGATTGAAAGCTTTTTTAAATATCATGTACTCAGAGGAGTAGTTAACGGAGCTTTTTTCTTCTTCAGATTGTAGGAAAATAAGCGGATATGTACCTATAAAGGTATCAGTGTCTATTGTTTTTTCAATTTCAGAAATATCATGAAGTACCTTTAAATAAAGGTTGACCCGAGATTCAAACATTGGTTCAAAGCTTATCTCAACAGCATTAGAAAAGGATTTATTAAGGGCATATTGGTATGCATAATTTAGCCAGTTATTGGGCTTGTTAATATTATCTATTAGTTCAAATAAGCCTTGACAAAGGTCAAGTACTGAAGAACAGCTAAAATCCTTTTTTTGAGCTAAGCTGTAGACCTTGCTTTTAAATGACTCATCTGATATGTACTCACTAATCTTTTTTTTGTTTAATGAAAAGCTATTTATAAAACCTTCATGAAGTAAAGTTTTTACTAGCTTATCATATATATTTTCATATAATGCTCTAGTATCCATAGAGACCTCCTGTTAAGTAGTTGGTGACTAATGAATATTCTTTTAAATAATTTTACCATTTAATAGCTTCTTAGTAAAGGTAATCCATGGGCAATATGTTCTCATACTTTTATTTCAACAAAAAAACTCTCTTTCCTTAAAAATGCATTTTTAAAGAAGAGAGTATACTGAAATTTTTTTTATTCAACTTTTATATCTAAATTTCCTACTCCTATTTCAATATTTATGCTTGCCTTAGATAAAGCAGCTTCATAGTTAGGAGAAACATACCAGCCATTTATAAGCTTCCAATTTAATTCCTTAAGATTGCTGTGCTTCAATCCGCCTTCAAGCTTCACTCTTACTCCTAAGTCCTTTGGAACAACTAAATCAATATTTGTTGCCCCTGCTTCAATTTCCACATTTAAGTTTGGGACATTAGTTCCTAAAAGCAGCTTTAAATCACCAGCACCAAATTCCATATCAATATTATTGACCATTAGATTTCTTAAATCCATATTACCTTTTACGGCACCAATATGGCCATTAATATCCCAGAAGATTTTATCATTAAGATAAAAATTACCCTTGTAGCTATTCTTATTGTTAAAGCTTCTTCCCCAAAACATTTTTGTAACATTTTCTTTAAAAGTAAACTTTGCAATTTCTCCATTGTTAAAATACTCAACATTTTTCTTAACATCTGGACTACCAACAAATCCATCTAACAAAAAGCTTTCTGAAGGATTAAGGTTTAAGTCAACAGCAGCAAGATCTAGATTTAAGATTGATGATTTAATATTACTTTCAATTGTGTATTCAACACCTATATTATTGTTAAGATTAGAGTTTAGCTCAGAGGCTTTATACTGTAGATAAAATCCATAGCCTATGATTATAAGGAAGAACAAAACCCAGATTATGGTCTTTATAGTTCTATCACTATTAAAAACTATAGATGCTCCAACAGCTACTAAAACCAAAGGCCATAAATCAAGTGCCACATCAATTATGGACCATTGAATTAGATTTAAATTGTTAAGCAATAAAAATATTCCAATGAATACTATAACTATCCCCAAGGTAATATTACTTTTCTTCATTACCTGTTCCTCCTCTTCCCTTGAATATTATATATAATCCCACAAGGACTAGGAGAATGCCCCCAAAGTTAACATAGTCAAACCAAACAAATAGCTTTCTTGCAAAGACAAAAACACCTAATCCAATTAAAATAAGACCAAAAATTCTTCTATTTCTTTCATAATCCTTTTCTGACTTTTGATTATTTTGTGTATACCACTGGGTTGAATCTGAATTTATATTTCCACCATGCTCTTCTTTTCTATATCCTAAAGGTGCTTCAGGAATAATAATCATGCATAATAGGTATGCTAGAACCCCAATAGCTTTTGCGAAAAACAGCAATACACATATTAGCCTTACAATAACAGGATCCATCTGGAAATAATCTGCAAATCCACCACAAACCCCACTAATTATTCTGTTATCTCTTGAACGATAAAGTCTTTTGTCCATATAAAAACACTCCTTTCTCTCTTACACAAATTACTATTTAGCAAATAATATTATTTAATTTATATTATTATAGCATTTAACATAAATGTAGACGTAATCTTATTTTATAGTACTTCAAAATTAATGACAAATTATAATATATATAAGATTACGAAGGGATAATTGGGGAATACTCATTATTGGCTTTATAATAAGTATTTTAAAAGTCCATGCTTTATGATAGATTAGTAGCATAAGGACAATATGCTTATGGTGGTGGTTTAGTGTTTAGTTTACTTTCATTAATGTTTAGATATTTACTCATATTGCTAATCTATCTATTCATTATAGGAATAATAAGAATGATATACCTAGATATTAAGAGTATGGGAGGAGCAATTAGCGACGGAACCTCTTATTTAAAGCTTATAAACAGAAAGGATACCTTATCTTTTAAAATTGGAGAAGTATATGTATTAGAAAAAGACGTCTCAATTGGAAGAGGAACTCAAAATAGTATTGTTCTAAGAGATCCCTATATTTCTAAAAATCATGCTAAAATTTCTCTTGATGAAAATGAATTTTTCTTAGAAGATTTAAATAGTGTAAATGGAACCTTAGTTAATGATATAAAGGTAGAAGACGTTGTAAAGCTAAAGGATGGCGATAGAATAAAGTTTGGACAGGTAGAGTTTCTCTTTGTAAAAGGAGACTAAGGAGTGTTAGTATTGATTAAAAAACTTTTTAGCTATAAAGCACCACAGAACCTTTTAATGATAATAAATATATTAGCTTTGTTGCTTTTAGTTACTTTTAATGCTGGGATTGGAAAGAACATTCTATACTCAGCGGTGCTATTAATATTAACTATATATTTATCTAGCTTTCTTCTATATAAGATTTCAAATGGAGATAGCTATATTTTTCTAATAGTTACTATGCTGATTAGTATTGGAATTATTATGATTTACAGAATAAACCCAGCATTTGGCTTTAGACAAACAATTTGGTTTGGAGTAGGAATAGTAGTATTTTTCTTGTCTTATTTCATAGTTAAAAACATAAGAAAATGGGATAAAATGCTTTATTTTTATTTAGGAGCATCATTATTTTTATTTTTAGCTACATTAATTTTTGGCACTACAAATAGAGGTGCTACAAACTGGATAATTATCTATGGCTTTAGCTTTCAACCTGCAGAAATGATTAAATTGTTGTTTGTATTTTCTCTTGCCTCTTATTATGTGTACAAAGAAAAATATAACAATAAGCTTATTTTTTTAGCTGTAGTCTATGCACATATTGGCTTTTTATTTATACAAAAGGATTTAGGAACTGCATTGATTTTTTTCCTTTTATTTATGACTGTGTTGTATGTGTATGAAGAGGATAGAAGATTGATAATATACAATATGATAGGAGCTGTA
The DNA here is from genome assembly GCF_900107485.1 of Proteiniborus ethanoligenes. Classification (NCBI taxonomy): domain Bacteria; kingdom Bacillati; phylum Bacillota; class Clostridia; order Eubacteriales; genus Proteiniborus; species Proteiniborus ethanoligenes. Next base: position 90,062 of record NZ_FNQE01000003.1, on the reverse strand, counting down.
TTTGTAGGTTTTATAAGTTATTTTATCTTTAACCACGTTAAGGTTAGGGTAGAGACATGGTTAAATCCTTGGGCTTTTATTGATGGGAAAGGCTATCAAATAACTCAATCCTTATTTGCTATTGCATCAGGTGGATTTTTTGGTACAGGAATTGGTCTTGGTCATCCTGAATTTATACCATTAGTCCATAATGATTTTATTTTTTCAGCAATATGTGAGGAAATGGGTATATTCATAGGTATTGCAGTAATTCTTTTGTTTCTTCTAATAGTATACAGAGGACTAAAGATAGCTATTTCTCAACAAAATAAATTTTTCAGAATAATAGCATTAGGCATAACCTCCATGCTAGGATATCAAGCTTTTATTATATTAGGGGGAGTTATAAAAATGATTCCACTAACAGGACTAACACTACCTTTTGTCAGCTATGGAGGAAGCTCATTAGTATCTAGCTTTGCTGCTCTAGGGATTTTGCAGGTTGCTTCTGAAGAGCTTGATATAGAACAGGAGGAAGAAGATGAACACAGAAGTCAAGAGGATAATTAGGTTGCTAATAGTTTTATGTACTATGTTTATTAGCTTAATATTATATATTAGCTATTTTCAAATATTTACTGCTGATAAAATAGTGGGGAATAGCTATAACAAAAGACAATGGATTAATGAAGAGAATATCTTGAGAGGTAATATAGCAGACAGAAAAGGAGTTGTACTAGTAAGTAGCGAGAAAAGGGATGGAACACAGGCTAGAGCCTACAAGTATAGTGAGATATACAGTCATATAATAGGGTATAGCTATAAAGAGTATGGTAAATCTGGAATTGAATCAGTTTATAATAAAGAGCTACTTGGATTAAAAGACATGAACCCTATTGAAGAATTGAAAAACATTTTAACAGATGGTGAAGCCTTAGGAAACAACCTTATATTAACTGTAGATCATGACATTCAAAGCTATGCATACAAATTACTTAATGGGAAAAAAGGTGCAATAGTGCTTATGAATCCTAAGAATGGTGAGATATATGCAATGGTAAGCAGTCCTTCATTCAATCCCTCAAATTTAAAGGAAAAATGGGAGGATATCGTTTCAAGTGAAGATAGTCCCTTATTAAATAGAGCAACTATGGGTGTTTATACTCCAGGCTCTATATTTAAGATAATAGTTGCAGCAGCAGCCTTAGAAAGAGATAAGATATCTGAGACTTATAACTGTGAAGGCTCAATAAATATAGACGGATATATTCTTAAGGATTATCAAGGAAGTGCACATGGAGAAATCAACTTAGGGGAAGCTTTAGCTCAATCTTGTAATGTTGCCTTTAGCCAAATAGGCCTTGAGCTGGGAGAAGATAAGCTTAGAAAAACCTCAGAAAAATTCATGCTTAATAGTAATATACCCTTTGACCTACGAACAGCTAAATCTATTTTTCCTGAAAAGATAAGCAATAAGCCAGAACTTGGAGCTTCTGCAATTGGTCAGGGGAAGCTTTTAGTCACTCCTTTAAATATGGTCATGGTAGCTTCAGCAATAGCTAATAATGGGGATATTGTAAAGCCCATACTAGTAAAAGAAATAGTAAATAATGAAGGTAAAGTATTAAAAAGCAGTAAAACAGAAATCTTATCAAAAGCGACTAGCGTGGAAGTATCTCAAGGACTAAAAGAAATGATGATTCAAACTGTAGAAAAAGGTACAGGAAAAAAAGCAAGAATTAAAAACATAAAGGTAGCTGGGAAAACAGGAACTGCACAAAACGAAACAGGCAAAGAACATGCTTGGTTTGTAGGCTTTGCACCTGCAGATGAACCACTAGTATCAGTAGTAGTTATTATAGAAAACAGCGGCAAAACAGGAGGAACTGAAGCAGCACCAATAGCAGGAGATTTAATGAAAAAAGCAATACAGGTATTAAATAAAAAGTAAGGAGTATTTATACCTCCTTATTTTTTTGTAGCAAATACGGACGGACTTAAATATATTAATAGTAGCAAAAGACAAGGGAGGTGGCACAATGGCGTATTCAGAAAGAGAGTTATTAGCTAGAATCATAAGATGCGAATCTGGTGGAGAAGGAGACACTGGAATGAAAGCAGTAGCCACAGTAGTAATGAATCGAGTCCATGTACCAGATGGTGAATATAGAAGAGTATGCCAAGGAGACTTAAGAAAAGTAATAAATCAACAAGGTCAATTTGACTGTATGAGAAGTGTTATAGGAGGGCGAACTAATCCACAGACTATCTGGGCTAATCCTCCAGAGGATATTCATTATCAGATAGCAGATTGGGCTTTATCAGGAAATAAGCTTTGGAACATTGGTAGAAGCTTATGGTATATGAATCCATTTGTCCCAAACTGTCCAAGGACATTTCCCTATAATGGCTCAGGGACATGGAACTCAAGAATAGGTCAGCATTGCTTCTATGACCCAACACAACTATATAGTAGCACGTAAAGGGAGGGGTTTTTATGAGAAATCAACAAAATGGTGATAACAATAAATATATGATACCTGCAGCACCAATGATGCCCCCATGTATGTATCCTCCAGGAACTGTTTATAACCCTATAGGTGTTCCACCTTGGGCTGGTGTACAGCCAAGCTTACCACCAACAGGCACTCCAGGGGTTCAGCCAGTCCCATCTCAACCACCTACAGGTACAATGCCTCAACAACCAGGTCCACCAGTTATGGACAAAGAATATATACAGGGCTATTTAAAAACTGTAATAGGAAGACCTATAAAGGCTGAGTTTATTCTTGGAACTAATATGTTTTTAGATAGAGAGGGAATACTTGTAGATGTAGGAATAGATCATATAGTCATGAGGGAAAGCAGAACTGATGATCTCCTTATTTGTGACTTGTATTCAATTAAATTTGTGACCGTATTTTATTAATATTTAATTTAAAATATCGAAGATTAATGTAAAAGTTAATCTTCTTTTTTTGTTTTTTGGGCATCATAGAAATGAAGAATATTATATTGCAAAGGAAGATATTATGAAAGCTATAGAAATATATTATGGCAAAGCCTTTAGAAGCATATTAAAAGCAGTAAATCCATTTAAAAAAACTGTGATAAAAACAGAAGCAAAGGTTCATCAATTTATCAATATACATGCACTTAATTTACTAAAAGAATACAGATATGATAATGAATTCAAATTGTACTCAGAGCAAATTGAAGAAATAAACAAGGGAGCAGTATGGGCAGATCAGGATTTTAAAAGTATAAACCATTTTTATAATCCTCAAAAGAAAAAAGGACTATATGGCCATGGAAATGCTCTTAAGCTAACTCAAAAATATTATAAAATAGCAGTACAAAGCTTTAGAGAAAACCATATTGAAGAGTCGATGTTTTACTTGGGGGCTTGTGTTCATATAATACAAGACCTTACCATACCTCAACATGTAAACATAAGGCTTTTAGACAATCATAGGCAATATGAAAACTTTGTTAAAATATCCTATGATAAGGTAAAAACATTTAGGACTAAGGATAAGCCTATAACATTTGATGAAATAGGAGAATATGTAAGGTTTAATACTAAAGTAGCTTTAAGAATTCATAAGCAGTTCAAAAAAATAAAAGATGATCAAATTAGATTTTATAAAATAACTCGTTGTTCATTACCTCTTTCTCAGAGAACAACTGCTGGATGCCTGATAATGTTTTTAAAGGAAGTAGAACAGGTTGATGTTAAGGTTTAACAATAAGTATTAAACATAGTATTTATGAGATATTTCAAGGTTAATGTAAAACTTTAATCTTATAAATTAGCTTAGTATGGAAAAAAATATTGAAAAAGTATAGAATATATATATAACATAAGGAGGGATGAATATGGAAAATAAATTAAAACAGCCAAGAGAAAGAGCAGATGTTGAACTTAGGTATAAATGGGATTTAGATTCACTATATGTAAGTGATGAAGCCTGGGAAGAAGACTTTAAAAAGGTAAAGAGCCTTTTCAACGAGGTTAAGAAATACAAAGGTCAGCTTGACCACAGTAGTGAAACCTTATTTGAAGCACTATCTCTACATGACGAAATCTCTAGACTAGTTGGAAATATATATACATATGCAAAGATGAAGCAGGATGAAGACACTAGAAACAGCAAATACCAGGCTTTAACAGATAGAGCAACTGGAATAATGGTAGAAGCAGAGGAAAGTATTTCCTTTATAGTTCCAGAAATTCTTATGATGGACGGTGAAAAGATAAACAGCTATCTCCAAGAAAAAGAAGAGCTTAAGGTTTATTCTCACAGCATAGACAATATTATGAGAAAGAAAAAACATGTTCTTTCACCAAGAGAAGAAGCAATATTGGCTCAAACAGGAGAAATAGCAGTCTCGCCAGAAACAGTATATGGAATGTTAAACAATGCTGATTTGAAGTTCCCTTCAATTAAGGATGAAAGTGGAAATGATGTTGAAATAACTCATGGAAGTTATATTCCATTAATGGAAAACAAGGATAGAAGGGTAAGACATGATACCTTCAAAGCCTTTTATGATACCTTCTATAAGTTTAAAAACACATTTGCAGCAACCTTAAGTGGTAATGTAAAGAAGAATATTTTCTACTCAAAGCTTAGAAATTATAATAATGCCCTTGAAGCTTCAATAAATGAGAATAACATACCAGCTGAAGTTTATCACAATCTTATTAAAGCCGTAAGTAATAACTTAGATTCATTACATAAATATGTAGCCTTGAGAAAGAAGGCTTTAGGCTTAGACGAGCTTCATATGTATGATTTATATACACCTATAGTAAAGGATGTAGATATGAAGATTCCATATGAAGAAGGAAAAGAAATGGTTCTAGAGGGCTTAAATTCACTTGGAGAAGAATATGTAAGCATAGTAGAAGAAGGATTAAAATCTAGATGGATTGATGTGTATGAGAATAGAGGAAAAAGAAGTGGTGCATATTCATGGGGAACCTATGACTCTAATCCATTTATATTATTGAATTATCAAGATACACTAGATAATGTATATACATTAGCTCACGAATTGGGACATTCGCTTCATAGCTATTATTCAAAGAAAAACCAGCCATTTGTATATGGTAGATATAGTATTTTCCTAGCAGAGGTTGCATCTACAACTAATGAAGCATTACTAATGGACAATATGCTTAAAAAGGTGAAGAGTAAAGATGAAGAACTATATCTTCTTAACCATTTCCTAGAGCAATTTAGAGGAACTGTTTATCGCCAAACAATGTTTGCAGAGTTTGAGCTTGCTATTCATCAGCATGTTGAAAATGGTCAGTCTCTAACTGCAGATTGGCTATGTGAAACGTATAAAGAGCTTAACAAGAAATACTATGGACCAGACATTATAGTAGATGATGAAATAGCTATAGAATGGGCTAGAATCCCACATTTCTATTACAATTTTTATGTATATCAGTATGCAACTGGATTTTCTGCTGCTATTGCTCTATCACAGAAGATACTTTCAGAAGGAGAAAGTGCAGTCAATGATTATATTGGATTTTTGAAAAGTGGAAGCTCAGATTATCCAATAAATGTTTTAAAGAAGGCAGGCGTTGATATGACTACACCTGAACCTATTGAAAAAGCACTAAAGCTTTTTGGAGATCTTGTAAACAAAATGGAAGAATTGTTATAATAGTAAAGGCTTCCTCAAAAAAAAATGAGGAAGCCTTTACTATTGATTTAATGCTGTATTAATAATAAAATTATATACATAGGAGAGTATGCATACAATGAAACTTAACAAAATTATTTTGTACTTAATAGCATTGATACTAATACTAGGTGCAATATTACCAGTTGCATCATATTTTTTTATTGGAATATTAATAGTTTTATTGATTTTATTTAAGCAGGAAAGAATCATATGGAGCTATCTATCCCATAATAAAATATTGATAATTATGGTTTTATCAACCCTGTTGTCTTCATTGTTTTCTGAATTATGGTACATAAGCATACTTTTTTCTCTTTTGTATATTATGAAGATATTGTTTTGTTCAATCGTAGGTTCTTATTTAGATGATGATAGTATCCATAAGATTTTATTATTAATAATATTGTTGGGTATAGTGATTTCAAGTATGGGAATAGTCCAATATTTTTATTTTAATGGAGATATTCCAAAGAGCTGGGTAGATAGTAATGTATACAATATTAGCTTTAGAGCATATGCAACATTTTTCAACCCAAATATTTTAGCACTTTTTTTAAACCTAACAAGCCTTGCTGGATTAGTGTATTTTGAATCAAATAAGAATAAGAAATATAATCTTATTGGAGTATTATGCTTTATATTATCATTAATGTGCTTGCTTTTAACCTACTCACGTAGTGGTTGGCTATCCTTATCTGTATCATTAGCAGGTTTATCTATAGTAAATAAAAAATATATAAGATATGCAGTGCTTTTTCCCATAGTATTTTTAACCTTTGATATATTAGGAGGTGTAGGAAGACTATATCCACAAAATATTGCGATTGATTCAAGTATAGGCTATAGAAAGAAAATATGGTCTGCATCTATAGGGATAATAAAGGATAATTTTATTTTAGGAATAGGGCCAGGGACTACTTGGGAAAGGCTTCCACTATATTCAAGCACAATAAAGGCTTACGTATCACATGTGCATAATATATATCTGCAAAAGTTAGTGGATACAGGTATAATTGGCTTGCTTTTTTTCTTTTGTTTTATAAAATATGTTTGGGAGAGAATTAAGACGGATGTGTATAAAAACAAAGAAATAGGCTTAATTTCCTTTGGTTTTTATATTGCAATATTATCAAATGGCTTATTCGATGGAACAAGCTTTCAATCACAATTATCAATTTTTTTATGGTTATTAATTGGAATAAGCCTAGGGGAAAAAGATATAACCACATGTATAAACAAAGGCTTATTAAATGAATAGGTAGGAAAGGTGATGACATGCGAAATACAATACTAGCTATAAAAAGACTTGTAAGCGAAATGGAATCATATGTTTATTGTGACAATTATGATAGAGTAAATCAATTAGCTAATGAATTATTAGATATGACTAATATGATAAAAAAACAATGTACAAATTCTAATGGTTTTCATGACTATATGGATACGGTAGAAGAATATCCGGGCTTCATGTATATAAGCACATTACCTTTTTTATACAAGCCTATTTTAGTTAAAAACTATTATGATGGAGACTATTTAGAAATATTTAATCAAAAAAGAACAGATGAGCTTAAGAGAGCAAAGGTACTAGAGCTTCATAATAGGTTTTGGACCTCAAATAACGTTGAAGGTGGAAACGTATTCGGGTCAATACCCTTAGAATTGATAAGTAAAGAATCAGCCGATATATTGTACTCTTGTGGATGGGAAAAGGTTGATGTGTCCATTTACGAAATAGAGGCTGAAATGAATTTCAAAGAGCTAGACAGGTTTTGTTCAAGTAACTTTAGGCATTATATTATTGCAATGGAAATGAAAAACAAAACAAAGCTTGTTTTAAACTATAATATTACAGATAAGTATACAATATAGAAATCAGGACTGAAAAGCTGAAATGTTTTCAGTCCTGATTTGTTAAATAAATCTATCCTTAACCTTAGCCCAGAAGCTTTGACTATCTAAAGTAAGTCTCCTTAGTGTCATATCAGAAAGCTTAAAGCTAATCTCTACTACATTGTCACAGTTTATTTGATTTCCATCAACGATTATTAAAACAGTATTTTCATCTCTGTATTCAGGATTAACTCTTATAGTCATTCCATCAGGAATTATTACACTGTTTAACAAAGATCTATAAGCCTTTGAGTTAATAGGACAAAGAGGAGTAAGCTGCAATGTTTTCAAGCTTGGATATACAATACTTCCACCTGCTGAAAGATTATAGGCAGTGCTCCCACTAGGAGTAGAAACAATTAATCCATCTCCACTAAATCGTTCTAAAAGATCATCCTCTATGGAAACATCAAGGTGAATGACCTTTGAATCGATGCCTTTTATAACAATTTCATTTACTCCTACAAGCTCTATACAGCTAGTTCTTGTACACACAATGGCTTCAGCTAAATATATATCCTCAAGCTTATATTTTCCTTTTGAAAAACATTCAACGAAGTTATGAATTCTTTCTGGAGTTATCTCGTGAAAGAATCCTAGGTGGCCTGTATTTACACCAATAAAAGGTATGTAAGGAAAACCATATTTATGAACAGCTCTTAAAAAAGCACCGTCGCCACCTATGCATATATTTAATATAGCATTGTTATCAAATTCATCAGAGACAATATATCCATATTGATTAAGTGTTTTTTCTAAAATAATTGAAGTTTCTTTAGAGCGAGGATTATTATTATGTATAATATTAACTATCTTTTTATTTTCTTTAATCAAGCTATCTCCCCCCAAATCCTATTTGCAAAAATAGCAGGAATAAAATAATATAAGTATATTATACACTAATCTTATCAAATATAAAATGGAGGCAAAAATATATGAAAGAAAGTGAAAGCATTATAGTTTTTGATGTAAAGACGCCAGGTCTATCTATAGAGGAAGAATTAAGAGAAAATCGCGGAATATCTGGAAGACTATCAAGAAGGCTTCAAAAAAATAATCAGCTATACCTAAATGGGAAATTATCTAAAGGTAATGCAATAGTAAAAAGGGGAGATAAAATAGCTATATTAATGGAGGATGAGATAGAAAATAGTATTCCAATAAATATACCTCTAGATATTATCTATGAAGATTATGATCTTTTGATTTTAAACAAACAGCCTAATATAGTAGTACATCCTACTAAAAGTCATCTAGATGATACAATAGGAAATGGTGTAGCATATTATTTTAAAAGCAAAAATATAAAGAAAAAGGTTAGATTTATTAATAGATTAGACATGGGCACATCAGGAATATTAGTAATTGCAAAAAATTCCTTTACTCATCAGCAGTTATCTAAGCAAATGGAGGAAGATAGTATAGAAAAGATGTATACTGCTGTTGTAAAAGGTGTTATAGAGGTAGAAAATGGTGTAATAAATGCACCTATTGGGAAAAAAGAAGATGAACCTATGATAAGAGAAGTAATGAAAGATGGGCAGCATGCATTAACAAAATATAAAGTGATAGAAAGATATAGTGACGCCACCTTAGTTCAAGTAAAAATAGAAACAGGAAGAACCCATCAAATTAGGGTACATATGAAGTATATTGGTCATCCAATAATCGGAGATATTTTATATAACAAAGAGAGCGATCTTATAAATAGGCAAGCACTTCATGCACATTATTTTAAATTTAACCATCCAAGAACAGGAGAAGAAAAAGAAGTAAAGGCTAATTTACCTGAGGATATGAAAGAGCTGCTCTATAAATTAAGGGATTAAATCACAAAATGCGGAGAACATATGACTTGCTCCGCATTTTGTACTTTGTAATTTTTTGAGCCTTATCTACCGCATCCCCAACCGTTATCTCCCCAGAATCCACAGAAGATTATTACTAGAAGTAGGAAGAAGAATAGTAGGGAATCACCATTACCGCCAAAGCAATTATTATTTCCCATGAATAAACCCCCTTAATTAATTGTGACCAAATCTTTGGTTAGTATAATATATTAATCATTTAACTTTTTTGTTACAAAGGACAAAGAGAAAAGTTTATTTTTAATTTTTATTATCAGATGCATTATTCATATTCAGCACTTGGAGCATTTTAAACATATCACTAATTTTTTCCGTAGATATATTTGGATTATCTCCTAATATTGGCTTAATTAGATTTATCATGCTTTCTAATTGATTTTTATTACTTTCACTAGGCTCTATAACTGATTCTGTTTTTTCAGTTGGTGCTGGTTTTTTTTCAATCTTATTTGTCATAGAATTTAAGCTTGAAAACATATTAACCAGATCCTTGTACTTATCAAAATTCAAAATTATATCTATTGCAGGCTTTATATTTTTTACTTTTTCATCAGAAATATCATCTTTTATAGTAGAAAGAATACCGTTAATCCTATCCTTACTGCTTAATTCTCCAATAGACGAAATAGGCTGATAAGATTTATTAGTAGAAACAAAATCCATTAACCCTATTACTTTAACTGCTTTTTCTCCTATGAGGACAATTGAATTTAGAGAATATATAAGATTCTCAGGTAAATAGGGACCTATTTTTTTTAGCATGTCTATTTTTTCACTTAAACTTTCATAATCTATGGAAGCTATCAGCTCACTTCCGAGACTAAATATATCACTGCTTTTTCTTTTTAACCCATCCATGCTTTTAACTACTAATAATATTAAAGGTATGAGCAGTATGAATTTATTAATATGTAAATTTGATTGAGTAGTAATCTCTCCATCTGAAGGAACTGAAAGAATTTCGTTCACTTTTACTCCTCCTAATATAAAATTTAAAAACTATTTAAATATAATTTATTATTCGTACACTATCTTTGGTTTTAGTCAATATATAACCATAGTATGTGGATATAAGAGATATGGTTACAAAATATTCATATGGAGAAAAGTAAAGAAAAAGAAAATTTAGCAAAGGGGAAATTAAATTTCCTGATTGTGTAATATGACATGCTCTTTTTTACATAGATTTATATATAAATTAATGAGGAGGAAAAAGCATGGACAATAATAAAAAAATAGAGGAAGTAATAGAGGAGATTAAGGGAAAAATAGAACCTACGCAGGAGCAGCTAGACACAATCAAAAATATTGCGGAACAATATTCAAACAAGTCAGGAGAAGAAATTGTATTTGAAATAATAAAGCTGAACAAAAAACTAAAGGATGATATGGGAAGGGAAGAATTTCTAACAAAGCTTAAGCAGCTAGAAAGCTTACGACCTATGCTAAATGAAGAGCAAAGTCAAAATTTGGATAGATTACTAAAAATATTAAAAGGAAACGAATAAAAATTTAGAGGGTTTTCACACCCTCTAAATTAAAATTAATTATGTTAACCAAAATGTTTTAAATAGACATAATAGCAAGACTGTGTTATAATTTTTATATATTATGTAAACTAGAAAGGGGACAAGTATGGAATTACTAAAAAGCAAAAAAGTTTTAATTGTACTAATTGCTGTTATGGTTTTAGTATTAGTTTCTATATTTGTTTTTTTTAGAAATGATACACAGATAAAAAAAATATCCTATGTAGAATTTAATGAAAACCTTGAAAACAGTAATATAAAAACTGTTTATTTGAGTCAGGACGCAAAAATAACAGGTGAATTCAAAGATGGAAGCCTGTTTGAAACAGATAATCCAAGAGCAGAAGGATTTAAAGAAAGGCTTTTAGGCTATGGAATAAATGTATGGGAGACTAATGGAAATAACACAATAAAGGATATATTAACCATATTTTTTGTTTTAATTGTATTTGGTGGATTTTTTTACTTTTTAAATAAAAATTCATCGAAGCAGGCTCAAAAAGAAATGACTCAAATGTCAACTATTGAAGATGCTGGAAATGTACCATTTTCTACAACCTTTGATGATGTGGCGGGAAACGAAGAAGTAAAAGAAAACCTGCGAGAGATGGTAGATTTTATTAGAGAACCTGAAAAATATGAAAGATATGGCGCTAGAATGCCTAGGGGGGTACTACTTTATGGACCTCCTGGAACTGGTAAAACATTACTCGCAAAGGCCTTAGCAGGTGAAGCAAAGGTTCCATTTTATGCAGTAACTGGTTCGGATTTTATCCAAGTCTATGCTGGACTTGGAGCTAGCAGAATAAGGAGCTTATTTAAAAAAGCTAGAGGAGCTGAAAAATGTGTAATCTTTATAGATGAAATAGATGCTCTTGGTAAAAAAAGAAAAGGTAGCTCTGCTAATGGAGCATCTGATGAAAGTGATAGAACTCTTAATGCATTGCTAACAGAAATGTCAGGCTTTAAGGGAAATGAAGGCATTATAGTAGTTGCTGCCACTAACAGAATAGACACATTAGACGAAGCCTTATTAAGGCCAGGCAGATTTGATAGACAGCTAGAGGTTGGCCTTCCAGATATTAATGCTAGATATAAAATATTAGAGCTCCATAGCAAAAACAAGCCAATAAGCGACAGTGTCGATTTAAAAAGAATTGCTTACCAAACAGTATATTTCAGTGGTGCAAAGCTAGAAAGCCTTATGAACGAATCAGCTATGATAGCTGCTAGATTCAACCACAGCAGTATAGATATGAATCATATAGACAAAGCTTTTTATACTGTTATTGCAGGAGAAGAAAAAAAGGATAGAAGCTATATATCCTTAGAAGAAAGAAAGGTTACTGCTTATCATGAGGCAGGACATGCATTAGTAACTAAGCTTGTTTCTCCACTAAATAGGGTAACTAAAATTAGTATTATTCCCAGTACTAAAGGAGCAGGAGGATTTAGTATGAACATTCCTCCAGATAAGTTATATCAATCTAAAGAAGATATATTAAACCATATTATGATTGCACTTGGTGGAAGGGCTGCTGAAGAGCTAATCTTTGGTAAAGATAAAATAACTACAGGGGCTTCAAATGACTTACAAAAGACTACAGATATGATATTTGCAATGATTGCAAAATACGGTATGGATAAAGAAGCAGGATTATTAAATTATGAGCTGCTATTAGGAGATAGCCTTGGGAACAATGCTTATATATTAGACAGAGCAAAAAGCATAGTAAATGAACTTTATTCAAATACTCTACAAATATTAAAAGAGAATATTTACACATTGGAAAGTATTACCAATAGCTTGTTGGAAAATGAAAGTATAGACGAAGAAGAACTAGATAAAATAATTAATAAATGTGCTTAATTATTTTGTTTTAGCAGACTAAGAATTCATTAAAATATTAAGAAATAACTACCGTTATCTAATCAAACCTAGATAATAGCAGATAATAGCAAAAAAAATTAAAGATTTTAATTTGATATTTTGCTAAAGTATAGTATAATTGAATTATAGAATTCTTCCTGAGATGTGCGATAGTCTATGGTAATTCAACCGACATAGTTTATACGGGAGTCTAAGTTCATTAGTGGATGATAGGCCTAACTACATTGGTAATCAGAATCTAGTGGCAGGACACCCACCTGCAGATATGCGGGTGTGAATTAGCTAGGCAAACGGCATCCCGGGAATATAAAATCCTTAAGCAATTTGCTTAAGGATTTTATATTTTATCTACATATTTTTATTCCATCTTCAATAAGCCCTTCGATTTTTTTCTCAACTTTTTCTAAGAGAGATAGCATTTGCTTTGAGAGGCTGTCTGCTTCATCATAAAGCTTATGTGCAGCTACAGAATCATTATTCTTTACTGCAGCTATTACATCATCTCCTATGCCGTGAAAATCATGGTGAATTTTGTCTATATGGTTCCAATCATCTATGATTGTTGGATGATCTATGTGCATTGCATGATAAAAATGACCGAAGGCACATCTTTTAGAGTCAGTTTGAATTGGATAGCTGCGCATTTCGGTTACTATCTTATTTAGTCCCTTCACCCATTCAACATGAGATTTCTTAGCTTTATTAATAACCTCTAATATTTCCTCATTTGTAATAGCATTGCTTCCACCCTTAAGACCAGCAAAAATGCTACTAACGATTTCAGAAAGCTTATTATCCATTTGGGATATTTGCTTAGCAAACTCTACGCTTTGTGTTGCTTCATTATGTATGCTTTGTGTCATGTGGCTAAGCTTTTCAGCATCAATACTTGAAGCTTCCATAGCGTGATTTATTTCATTAGCAGCCACCCTTATGCCCTGCATAGATTTATGTATTACGTCTACATTATTAGTTACACTATTAAGCATTTTCATGTTTTCACCAACGGTTTTTGATACCATTTCAATTTTGTCACTCATCTGACCAGTAGACTCTAAAGTGTTATCTAAGCTTTCTATTCCATCCTGTGCTGCTTCGTGAATACGCTCTACAAACTGTCGCATTCCCTGTAGATTTTCTTTAGTATCATCAGCTAGCTTTCGAACCTCTTGAGCCACTACAGCAAAGCCACGACCATGTTCTCCTGCTCTTGCTGCCTCTATAGCTGCATTTAGAGCTAATAAATTTGTTTGCTCTGCAATTGTTTGAACGCTTTCTACTATTCTTCCAACCTCGGTAGCTAAATCTACTAATTGCTGTATTTTTTCACTCATAACTCCTGTATCCTGTATAACATTATCCTTAAGAGATTGGACTTCCTTAAGCAAACCCATACTTTCATTATTCTTATGTGCTAGTGAATCAGATTCCTTTGCAAGATTGTTTAAAGTGTCAGTAGTTGTATCTATAGTTTCACTTACTTGGTTCATGCTTGCAGTTGTTTCTTGAACTATTGCAAGGTTAGATTCACTAACAGATGCCATCTCTCCAGCAAAGTCCATTAGTTGGTAGGAAATATGGGACATACCTACATCAAAGCTACTTAATGAACTAGCTATATTGAGAATTTCTTTTGCAGATTTAGACATTTTACTTTCATTATCAAGGAGCTTTTCAAAATGCTCTAATACACGATTATGAAGAGGATATTTAACGTCAGGACTGTCAACTCTTTTACCCCTTAAAGAGTCTTCCACATATTTTACAATGCATTCTGCTTCTTCACATGGTGGTTTACGAAAAGTTTTTTTAAACACAAAATTCACCCCTTAAAAGATTTTATATATTTTTAAAAATAATATAAATTATAATTTAAATCCATTGAAACGCTATAAAAGCCTAAACTGTTTCGCACATAATATATATATCTACCCAAATTGAAAGGAATTAAACTTTTTGTCGGTTTTTGATATAGTAAATTCTATTAAAATAAAAAAATAGTTGATATTAATCTCAGTAAAGGATATAATATATAGAAATATTAATATCACTAAAGATAATGATAAGAAATAGTACATTTAGGGACCTTTTTAGAGAGCTAAAGGTTGGTGGAACTTTGGTAAGGGAACTTTATGGAAGCAGTCTTTGAATCTCATGTTGAAAAATAAGAGCTTTACTCTTAATGTAGATACTGACGTGTCCTCACGTTATAGAGGATAGAATATTTATATATTCTAACTGAGAGAGCAATCTATTTGCTTATTAGGGTGGTACCGCGAAGTAAATCCTTCGTCCCTTTCTGGGATGGAGGATTTTTTTATTATATAATAATAGGAGGAGTGTAAAATGGAAGAGATTCTTGAGATTTTAGAGAAAAATAGTAGATATACAGACAAGGAAATAGCTACAATGTCTGGAAAAACAGTTGAAGAGGTAAGAGAAGCCATTAGGGATTTTGAGGAAAAAAGTATAATTGCTGGCTACACAACATTGATAAATTGGGAAAATACTGGGAAAGATACTGTTACAGCATTAATAGAAGTAAGAATAACTCCACAAAGAGGAGTAGGGTTTGATAAGGTAGCTGAAAGAATATATAAGTATTCAGAGGTTAAGGCTTGTTACCTAATGTCAGGGGGCTTTGATTTAACAGTTATAGTTGAAGGAAAAACCATGAAAGAAGTAGCCTTATTTGTCTCTCAAAAGCTAGCAGTACAAGAATATGTTCTTAGTACGTCTACACATTTTATTCTTAAAAAATATAAAGAGCATGGAACTATATTTAAATCAAAGAAAATCGACAATAGAGAGGTAATTATTATATGATACTAGAAAATATGATTTTAGATAATGTAAGGAATATGCCTCCATCTGGTATAAGAAAATATTTTGATATGATAAATGAAATGGATGATGTAATCTCTTTAGGTGTAGGAGAACCAGATTTTGTTACACCTTGGAATGTAAGGGAAGCTGGAATATATTCTCTTGAAGAAGGACATACTCATTACTCTTCAAATGCTGGGTTTATAGAGTTGCGTAATGAAATTTCAAAATACTTAAATAGAAGATTTAACCTTTCCTACAATCCAGAAACCGAGATAATAGTTACTGTAGGTGGCAGCGAAGGCATAGATATAGCTCTCAGAGCATTAGTAGGTCCTGGAGATGAAGTTATTATACCAGAGCCAAGCTTTGTTGCATATAAAGGATGCACTACCTTTACAGGTGCTACACCAAAGGTATTAAATCTTAGAGCAGAGGACGAATTTAAGCTTACACCTGAAATGTTAGAAGAGGCTATTACTCCAAAAACTAAGGTAGTTATAATTCCATACCCTAACAATCCGACAGGTGCTATTATGAATAGAGAAGAGTTAAGTAAGATTGTAAAGGTGCTAAAGGATAAGGATATAATTGTATTATCTGACGAAATATATGCAGAACTATCATATTCCGAGGAACATGTATCCATAGGAAGCTTTCCAGAAATGAAGGATAAAACCATAATAATAAACGGGTTTTCTAAGGCATATGCAATGACAGGCTGGAGGCTAGGATATGTGTGTGGGCACCCAATCCTAATAGAAGCAATGAAAAAAATCCATCAATATGCTATTATGTGCTCTCCTACAGTATCACAATATGCTGCAATTGAAGCCTTAAAACACGGAGATAATAGCGTCACACAAATGGTAAAGGAATATAATAGAAGAAGAAGGGTATTAGTAGATGGATTTAGAAAAATAGGCTTAGACTGCTTTGAGCCTTTAGGTGCCTTTTATGTGTTTCCATCTGTTGAATCAACAGGCATGACCTCAGATGAATTCTGTGAAAAACTCCTTATGGAGGAAAGAGTCCTAGCAGTACCAGGTAATGCATTTGGAGAAAGTGGAGAAGGATTCATAAGGGCTTGCTATGCATCTTCCATGAGCAATATTGTAGAAGCTCTAAAGAGAATAGAAAGATTTGTTGTAAGTCATAAAAATTAATCCCAAATAAACACATCAGCCTTTTATCCTGCTGATGTGTTTATCTTTCTACAGCTTTTTAATTACTTAAGGTTAAAAAGCCTTTTTGTTAGAGAAGCTGGAAGAGCTCTTGTGAAAAATAAAATGAACAGGTAAACCAAGCCTCCAATTGCAAGGCTTATTAATAATGTAATAAAGCTTCTAATAGTTGAATTCAGTAGCAGATTGTATAAAAAAATTGTTGAAAATATACCAGCTATAGAAGCAAATACTGGCTTTATTATATAATCTAGAATTTTTACATTTAAACTTATTACTCTGCTTAATGTTATGAAATTCAGAGTGCATATTATTATGCTTGAAGTAATAAATCCAATAAAAAACCCATTAATTCCATATGAAGGATTGCTGACTAAAGAGTATGTGAAAAACAGCTGAAAACACATGCCAATAAAACTGTTTAATGTTGCAGAGACTTGCTTACCAATTCCATTTAATATTCCTGCTAATGTACTTTGAAGAGACATAAAAACAGTACTTAGCCCTAAAAAACTTAAATATGAAGCTATTTGCTTATCATTATACAAGGTCAATGCAATTGGCTTTGAAAACAAAACAAATAGAGTAGTAAGTGGTATGCCCATCAGTAGAGTGAGTCTGATACATAATTCTATATTAGCTCTAATAGAACCAAAGCTTTTTCGCTCAAAACCTTCCGATAAATTTGGAATAATGTTTACTATTAATGCTGAAGTAACTATAAATGGCAAAAAAATTATAGGCATAGTCATTCCCATAACCTTACCCAATATTGAAACTGCTTCTTTTGAAGTATAACCAGCCTCTACAAGCTTCTGTGGAATCAAAACTGTATTTGCTAATTGCATTATGATACCTATTAATCTGGAAAAAGTAATAGGTGCAGCTATAAATAATATTCTAGATAGAAAAGTAGCATGAACCTCTCTTTTCAATGATAGACGTGCTTGCGAACTAGAATATAGCTTGTAATGAAGGACTAACCACAAAAGTCCTAAAATCTCTCCCACACTTATTCCAATAATTGCAATAGCTGCTCCATACTTAGGGCTTATAGGTTGGAAAAAGTGTATAGTAACTATAACAAAGGGTATTCTAGAAAGCTGTTCAATAATTTGAGAAATTCCAGCAGGACTGACTTTTTTTAAACCGTAAAAATATCCTCTAATAGCTGCAGATATGGATATTATCATTATAGCAGGAGTGAGCATTATTATTAAGTAGTATAGATCATCGTTTTTTAATATTCTAGAGCAGATAAATTGCCCAAATAGAACTATAATAGCAATAAATATAGAGGACATAGAAAAAGCAAGAAGGAGTGCAGTTTTTAAAACTTTTTTGCAACCTTGATTATTTCCAGAAGCCTTTTGAGAAGCTACTAGCTTAGATACGGCTATGGGAACCCCCGCTGTAGTGAAGGTTATAAAAAACATTAGAATTGGAGAAGCCATCTGAAAAAGCCCTATTCCTTCAGGGCCAATTAATTTTGATAGCATAATCTTATATCCAAATCCAATAAATCTTACAATAAAATTAACTATTGCAAGAACAAATGCTCCATATAAAAAATTAGATTTATTCAAAACACCACCCCATAAAAACAAATTAAGCTTATATAATATATATTTTTATGAGAAGTAGAATATTACGAATCCATTTATTTGATGAATATGACAAAAGTTTAACAATTTAAATCAAGATTCTAAGCTACTGTGTAAAAATACAAATAGTGCAAGACTATTAGAATAAAGTTGCAATTAAAACCTGAAAAGCAGAAGATGAGTAAAGCTTTAAGAACTATTATAATCATAAAAACAAAACAAATAATAGCTATAAACTAGTAGCTGGATAGCCTAAACATATTATACAGAGTATAAAATCATCATAAATAATACTAATTTTATATATAGAACAAACCAATTATGAGATTGTAAATAAATATCCTGCATTACTTTCTAAAAGATTTTTTAACATATTGTTATATTTTTGACTTTCATTCCCAAAACAGATTAAAACAAAGAAAACATAAGGAATAAGGAACTATACAACTATAAAATGAATTATCAATTAAAAACATCAATATAGTACATATTATAGCCTAATGTTACATTAGACAGTTTGTTAAAGAGTGTTATTATAGAGATGGATTGGCTTAGCTCAATAAGCCAATATATTAAGGAGGTGTTTCTACACACAATGAACATAGATAGGGATAGGAGAGGAAACATTATGAAAAACAACATAGTACTTGGAGTTATAGGGGCAGATTGTCATGCAGTTGGAAATAGAATTCTTGATTATGCATTTACAGAAGCTGGTTTTGAAGTAATAAACATTGGTGTACTAAGCTCACAGGAAGATTTCATCAATGCAGCAATTGAAACAAATGCACGTGCAATTTTAGTTTCATCTCTTTATGGGCATGGAGAAATTGACTGTAGAGGATTGAGAGAAAAGTGTGAAGAAGCAGGCTTAAAGGATATATTACTATATGCTGGTGGCAATCTTGTAGTAGGGAAGCAGGATTGGGAATCAGTAGAGAAAAGATTTAAGGATATGGGCTTTAACCGTGTATATGCTCCAGGAACAACACCACAAATGGGAATAAGGGATTTAAAAGAAGATTTGAAAATAGTTTAGAAAAAATATCTTACATATTAAAGGTGATAAAAATGGACGCACTATTATTAATTGATTTTGGCAGCACTTATACAAAGCTTACGGCAGTAGACATAGAAAACGAAGAAATTATTTGTAGTACCAAGGCATTAACAACAGTGGAAAGCGATATTATGATTGGATTTGAAAATGCATATAAGATAATGCAAGAAAAATATAAAGATAAAGAAGTTAAATTTAACGAAATACTTGCATGTAGCAGTGCAGCAGGAGGTCTAAAAATGGTTGCTATTGGTCTGGTGCCAGACCTTACAGCAGAAGCTGCCAAGAGAGCTGCACTAGGTGCAGGTTCTAGAATTCTGGAAGTATATAGTCACCATCTGACTCTAAGAGAAGTTAGAGATATATTGCAGAAAAAACCAGATATTATTTTATTAGCAGGGGGAACAGATGGAGGAGATAAGGACTGTATCATA
The DNA here is from genome assembly GCF_900107485.1 of Proteiniborus ethanoligenes. Taxonomy (NCBI): domain Bacteria; kingdom Bacillati; phylum Bacillota; class Clostridia; order Eubacteriales; genus Proteiniborus; species Proteiniborus ethanoligenes. Next base: position 70,088 of record NZ_FNQE01000003.1, on the reverse strand, counting down.
CATAATGCAAAGATGATAGCTATGAATATAAAAGACGTACCTGTTGTAGTGGCAGGAAATAAAAGTGCTAGTGACGAGATCGAAGAAGTGTTTGAAAAGCAAGGCGTGTATTATCGCATAGTAGATAATGTAATGCCTAAGCTCAATGTGCTGAATGTTGAACCTGCAAGAGAAGCTATAAGAGAAATATTTATGAATAAGATTGTTGAAGCAAAGGGAATGAGTGGAGCAGAAGAGCTTATAAATGGTATTCTTATGCCAACTCCTGCAGCCGTGCTTAATGCAGCAAAAATTTTAGCAGACGGAACAGACCAAGAGGATGGTATAGGTGATTTAATAGTTGTAGATATTGGAGGTGCTACAACAGATATTCATTCTATAGCGGAGGGAGAGCCTACAAAAGCAGGAGTTATGTTAACGGGCCTACAGGAACCTTATGAGAAAAGAACTGTTGAAGGCGATCTTGGTATGCGAGTAAGTGCAGAATCTCTTTGGCAAGCTGTAGCAACACGTAAAATAAAAAAATTTGCTCCAGATTTAAAATATAACATAGAAGAAAGATGTCATTATCTAGCACAAAATGTAAGCGAAGTTCCAAAAACCTATGAAGAAATAGAATTTGATGAAGCCTTGAGTATGGTAGCAACAGAGGTGGCAATGGAGCGACATGTAGGGAAGATAGAAGATGTTTATACTCCAATGGGCAAGATATATTCACAGACTGGAAAAGATTTATTAAACACTAAATATTTAATAGGTACAGGCGGGGTCCTCGTTCATAGTAAAAATCCAGAAAAAATATTGAAAGCTGGTTTATATAGCAAAGATAACCCTAAATATTTAAAACCAATAGAACCAAAACTGTTAATAGATAAGAACTATATTCTTTCTGTAATGGGGCTTATGGCAGTTAAATATCCTGATAAAGCAATTAGGATATTAAAAAAATATCTTATTAACCTACAATAGGAGGAAGTGAAATGGAACTTAAAAACAAAAAATGGACCGAGGCTGAATTTAATAAGGTAAGAGAGGAAGTGCTGACCCACTGGCCAACTGGAAAAGATGTAGATTTACAAGAAGCAGCACAATTTTTAAAGGGTATTCCAGAGCATAAAAACTTCGCAGCTAAGCTTAGAAAGGCAAAACAAGAAGGAATTACTCTTGCACAGCCTAGGGCTGGTGTTGCATTAGTGGATGAACATATTAAGCTTTTACAACACTTACAAAATGAAGGTGAAGCAGATTTTTTACCTTGTACAATTGATAGCTACACAAGACAAAATAGATATAATGAATGCCAAGTAGGTATAGAGGAAAGCATTAAAACAAATCGTTCTATGCTAAATGGATTTCCTGCAGTAAATCATGGAGTACATAATTGCCGAAAAGTATTGGCAGCAGTAGAAACTCCCTTGCAAGCAAGACATGGTACGCCAGATTCAAGACTATTGGCAGAAATTATTCATGCAGGTGGTTGGACATCCAATGAAGGTGGCGGAATATCTTATAATATTCCTTATGCTAAAAGTGTAAGTGTAGAAAGATCACTACTTGATTGGCAATACTGCGATAGACTTGCAGGTTTATATGAGGAAATGGGTATTGAAATTAATAGAGAGCCTTTTGGACCATTAACAGGAACTCTTGTACCGCCAAGCATGTCCAATGCCGTAGCAATTATAGAAGGATTGCTTGCCGCAGAACAAGGTGTGAAAAGTCTTACTCTAGGATATGGACAGTGTGGAAACTTAGTACAGGATGTGGCTGCTATTAGAAGCCTTATAGAATTATCAGAAGAGTATTTTAAAACTTATGGATATAAGGTAGATTTAACAACAGTATTTCATCAATGGATGGGCGGTTTTCCAGCTGATGAATCAAAGGCCTTTGGCGTAATTTCATGGGGAGCAGCAACAGCGGCTCTAGCAGGAGCAACAAAGGTAATCGTAAAAACACCACATGAAGCAGTAGGTATTCCGACTATGGAAGCCAATGCACAAGGGATAAAGGCAACAAAGCAAACATTGAATTTACTAAAAGGTCAAAGATTACAGATGTCAAAAGAGCTTGAATTAGAAATAAAGTTAATAAAAGCTGAGACAAAATGCATATTAGATAAGGTACTTGAATTAGGTAAAGGAGACTTTGCCATAGGCACAGTAAAAGCCTTTGAAGCAGGGGTTATAGATGTTCCCTTTGCACCAAGCAAATACAATGTAGGGAAAATGCTACCAGCAAGAGACAACAATGGTGCAGTGAGATATTTAGAATTCGGAAACATTCCTATGACAAAGGAAATAAAAGATTTTAATAAACAATTACTAGAGGAAAGAGCAAAATCAGAAGGAAGACAAGTTAGCTTCCAAATGGTTGTTGATGATATATATGCTGTAGGTAAAGGAACACTTGTAGGGAAACCTGAAAAATAATAATAGATAATATATGGGAGGAATCATTGTAATGAAAATTGTAGACATTGTATGCTCACCGGGAAGAACAGGATTTTATTTTGACGATCAAAGAGCAATTAAACAAGGTGCAGAGTTTGATGGTTTTACATATGTAGGTGAAGCTGTTACAGAAGGTTTCTCAAAGATTAGGCAGGCGGGAGAGTCTATCTCAGTAATGTTTGTATTAGAGGACGGTCAAGTAGCCCATGGAGATTGTGCAGCAGTGCAATACTCAGGAGCAGGAGGAAGAGACCCCCTATTTCTTGCTGAAGAATTTATTCCAATTATTGAAAAACATATTGCGCCAAAACTAATAGGAAGAGAAATAATCAGCTTTAAAGAGCTTGCTGAAGAAGTTGATAATATGACTGTAGAAGGTAAAAAACTTCATACAGCTATAAGATATGGTGTGACCCAAGCTATTCTTGATGCTACTTCTAAAGTAAAAAAAGTTACAATGGCAGAAGTTATTAAGGAAGAATATAATACTAATATTGAATTAAAAAGAATTCCTATTTTTACTCAATCAGGTGACGATAGATATAACAATGTAGATAAAATGATAATTAAAGGTGCAGATGTGTTGCCGCATGCATTGTTTAACAATGTTGAAACCAAATTAGGAAAAAAGGGAGAAAAGCTAAAGGAATATATTGCTTGGCTAAAGAAAAGGATAGAAACCTTAAGAGCTAGAGAAGAAGATACATTTATTCTTCATATTGATGTTTATGGAACAATTGGTCTTGCCTTTAATAATGATACTGAAAAAATGGCAGATTATCTTGAAGAATTAGGAAAAATTGCATCACCTTTTAAACTTCGTATAGAAGGTCCAATGGACGTTGAAGATAGAGAAAAACAAGTACAAGCTCTTAAGGAACTAAGATTAGCGCTTAGAGAGAGAAAGAGTAAAGTCGAACTTGTTGCTGATGAATGGTGTAATACATTAGAAGATATCAAGTTATTTGTAGATGAAGGGGCAGCAGACATGGTTCAAATCAAGACACCAGACCTAGGAGGAATAAATAATACAGTAGAAGCTATTTTATACTGTAAAGAAAATGGTATAGGTGCTTATTGTGGAGGAACATGTAATGAAACAGATAGATCTGCTCAAGTATGCGTAAATGTGGCCATTGCCTGTGGTGCTGATCAATGTCTTGCAAAACCAGGGATGGGTGTGGATGAAGGTTTTATGATTGTCCATAACGAAATGAATAGGGTTCTTGCACTAGCAAATAGAAGAAATATGCTATAAGAAGGGACAATAAGAGTATAAAAAAACAAGAGTAGGTGATATCTATGAATATCAAGACTCCTGCAAAGGCAGGTACTATGGAATCAAGCGATATATATATTATGGTTCAACCAAATGATGAAGGTGGAATCATAATTGACCTTGAAAGTATTGTTATGAAACAGTTTGGAAAGCAGATTGAGGAAGTAATCCTAAATACCTTGGATAAGCTTAATATTAATAATATTCACCTTGTTGCCAAGGATAGAGGAGCTTTAGATTACACTATAAGGGCAAGAGTTGAAACAGCAATTAAAAGAGCAATATAAGGGGTGATTTTGTGGAGAGACCTAGAAGAACTATGCTTTTTATTCCAGGAAACAATCCAAACATGATACAAAATGCAGGGATTCTCGGGGCGGATAGTATTATATTAGATCTTGAGGATGCTGTAAGTATTACAGAAAAAGATGCTGCAAGATTATTAGTTAAAAATGCTCTAGAAGATTTAGATTTTTATGGTACTGAAATAGTTGTAAGAATTAATCCACTTTCATCTGATTTTGGTATTAAAGATATTGAGGAAATAGCTAGAGTGCAGCCAGATGCTCTAATGGTAACTAAAGCAACAGAAGAAGATGTGCAAAAATCCTGTGAAATGCTTACTAAGATTGAAAAAGAACAGGGATTTGAATTAGGGAATATCAAGCTTTTTCCTTTAATTGAAACAGCATATGGTCTTGAGAATGTATATAATATAATCAAGTCTTCTGAAAGAGTAATAGGAGTATTATTAGGAGCAGAGGATTTAACCGCAGATCTTGGAGTGAAAAGAACAGCAGGAGGCAAAGAAATATTTTATGCAAGAAGCAAGATAGCTGTCACATGTAAGGCTTGTAGAATAGATGCCATAGACACGCCCTTTGCTGATATGAATGATAGGGAAGGATTTATAAAAGATATCTTTACTGCAAAATCCCTAGGTATGACTGGAAAGGCTGCAATAAATCCAAGACAAATAGATACAATCCATGAAATCTTTGCACCTTCTGAAGATGAAATAAAGTATGCTCAGGCTGTGATTAACGCCATGAAAGAAGCAGAAAAACAAGGTAAGGGCGTATTTTCATTAGATGGAAAAATGGTCGATGCACCAATTATTATGAGAGCTCAGAATGTACTAAAAAAAGCAAAGCTTGCAGGCTTGGTGTAAGGGGTGTAGATATATGAGGAATATACTTGGAAGAGAAATCCCTGAATACATTCAAGGGTATGGAGAAGTGGAACCATTTAAAGGCGCTTTTGCATCCTTAGGGCAAGTAGTAAAAAAACCTGTAAAACTTGAAAGTGCTGTTCCAAAACAAGAAAAACTATTGGATTCTATTAGAGATGCTCTTCAGAAATGTAACATTAAGGATGGTATGACAGTTTCTTTCCATCATCATTTGAGAAATGGTGATTATGTGCTAAATATGGTCTTAGAGGAAATATCTAAAATGGGTCTTAAAGATATAAAAGTGGCAGCCAGTTCTATTTTTCCAATACATGAGCCTCTTGTGGAATATATTAAAACTGGTGTAGTTACGGGAATTTATGCAAACTATATTTCAGGACCTGTAGCAGAGGCTATTTCAAGAGGCCAATTAAAAAATCCAGCTATTATGCATACCCATGGAGGTAGAGCAAGAGCCATTGAAGCTGGAGACGTTGAAATAGATATAGCTTTTATTGCGGCTCCTACCTGTGATACTTATGGCAATATTAACGGTGTAGAAGGTAAATCAGCCTGTGGGGCTTTAGGCTATGCAGTTCCAGATGCTCAATATGCAGAAAAAACAGTGGCTATAACAGATAATCTTATACCATACCCTGCATGTCCTATTGAGATTAGTCAAGAGTATGTAGATTATGTTGTTGAAGTAGAAAGCATCGGTGATATAAAGGGGATTGTATCAGGTACTACAAAAATAACTAAGGATCCAGTAGGACTTAGAATAGCTAAAATGACTTCGGAACTTATCCAGATATCAGGGCTTTTAAAGGATGGATTTTCATTTCAAACTGGAGCAGGAGGTACATCCTTAGCAGTGGCTGCTTATGTAAAAGAATTGATGCAGAAAAATAATGTAAAAGGAAGCTTTGCAGCTGGAGGAATTACAGGATACATGGTTGAAATGTTTGAAGAAGGATTATTCGATGCACTTTTTGATGTACAATGCTTTGATTTAAAGGCAGTAAAGTCCTATAGAGATAATAAAAAGCATCAGAAAATGTCTGCATCTATGTATGGGAATCCTCACAATAAAGGTGCAGTAGTAAATAATCTTGATGTTATGATTTTAGGGGCAACTGAGATAGATGTAGATTTCAATGTCAATGTAACAACAGGGTCAAACGGCATGATTATGGGAGGTTCTGGAGGTCACAGCGATACAGCTGCTGGAGCAAAGCTAGCTATTGTGGTTACACAGCTTATAAAGGGAAGGCTTCCTATTGTAGTTGACCGTGTTACAACTGTTACTACTCCAGGAGAGACTATCGATGTGCTGGTTACAGAAAGAGGCATAGCAATCAATCCTTCAAGGAAGGATTTGATACAAAAATTAGAAAAGACTAACCTACCAATTATGTCTATTGAAGCTCTAAAAAATATGGCTGAGGAAATGACAGGGGTTCCAGAAAAAGTAGAGCTATATGACGAAGTAGTAGCTGTTATTGAATATAGAGATGGTACTGTCATAGATGTTGTAAGAAAGATAAAGGATTGATATTATGTATAGTATCAAAATTGGGAATATTGATTTAAATACTGATGAAAGGTTAAAAGTTGAGAGCTTCCTATCAACTTTTAATCTGCTTTTAGATAAAGATGTAGAGCATACAATTGTAGCAAGGTATGGGGATGAAATAATAGGAACCTGCTCTAGTGCTGGGAAAATATTAAAGTGTTTTGCCGTAAGTGAAAAATTTCGAGAGCAAGGCATAGCTTCTAAGCTTATAACTTATCTTACGGATCAACTTTTTGACAAGGGGATTTATGAAACCTTTATATTCACAGAGCCTAAAAACCTTTCTTTATTTAAAGAGCTTAATTATAGCGAAGTGGAAAGGGTGGAGGAAGTTGCTTTATTAGAGGGTGGCATGTCTAATGTTAATAGATATGTGGAAAAAATGTTTAAGGATAGTGGCTTAGATAAAAGGAAAAGAGCGGCTCTTGTGATGAACTGCAATCCTTTTACTTTAGGTCATAGATATCTAATAGAAAGGGCATCTATAGAAAATGATGAAGTAGTTGTTTTTATTGTTGAAGAGGATCGTTCTCTATTTCCCTTTGAAGTAAGAAAAAAACTAGTGAAAGCAGGAACAGAGGACTTGAACAATGTCCATGTTTTGTCTGGTGGTAGCTATATTATTTCATCTGCTACCTTTCCATCCTATTTTTTAAGACAAGAAGATATAAAGATGGATGCTTATGCTAAACTAGATGCAGAGATATTTGGCAAATACATAAGACCTGCCTTCAATATAGAAAAGAGGTATGTAGGAACAGAACCCTATTGTAGCATTACAAATGGATACAATGAAGCCCTAATAAATATATTGCCAAAGCATGGCATAGAAGTAGTAGAAGTTAACAGATTAAATTCAGAAAACATACCTATCAGTGCTTCATATGTAAGAAGACTCATTAAAACTGAAGACTATTATATATTAAAAAATCTAGTTCCTAAAGTTACCTATGATTATTTAATGTCCACTCAGGCTAGACCAATTATAGAAAAAGCTAAAAGGAGTGAAACTCCCCATTGATTAATAATATTTTACAAGATAGAGAGAAGAGATATTGTGAAATACTATCTTTAATAATCAAATATTCAATGCCTGTAGTTTGTGGCAAAATAAATTACCCTGGAGATAACAAAAACACTATTGAAGCCCAAAGTGCTTTTAGAATTTTGCAGCAGCTATTAAGGGAAAGATTTACTGAAAATAGTAAGCATATACAGGTATTATCTGGTCATGACGGAAGTAGTATATTAATTGCAACTAATTTTAAATCACTGGAAGCTAAAAAAATTGCAGTATCCTTAGAAGCAAATCATTCACTAGGCAGAATATTTGATATAGATGTTTATGAAACAGATGGAAGTCCTATAAGCAGAGAAAGCTTAGGTATTGAATCAAGAAGATGCATTATTTGTAGCGATGATGCTAGGATATGCATGAGAACAGGATGCCATAGCCTTCAGGAAGTCGTAGACAGGGTCAATCAATTAATTCATTATAATATATAACTAGAAGCTAATAAACTAAGGCAATTTTGTAGAGTTTACAGGGGGAGATAAAGTGTCTATAAATTATGGGTTTTGTGAGTATATTAGTGAAATAGCTATTAAATCCATGTTACTGGAAGTCGCCGCTACACCCAAGCCAGGTCTTGTAGATCGTAATAATTCGGGGGCTCATAAGGACATGGATTTTTATACATTTATGGAAAGCAGTGCATCCCAAGTATATACCTTCTACAATTGTGCACTAGAAGGATTAAAATTTGAAGGCAAAGAAAATAAAGAGTTATTAAATATTATTCGTCCTATAGGTATTGAGGGGGAGAATAAAATGTTTAATGCAACTAGGGGCATCAATACCCATAAAGGCTTGATATTTTCATTAGGAATTATTGCAGCAGCTGCAGGATTACAGCATAAAGAAACAAAAAAACAAAAAATGGATATAGACGATATTTGCCACAAAGTGAAGGATATAGCAGAAGGCATTGTCAGCAGAGAGCTAGGGAAATTAGACAATAAGGATTCTTTAACCTATGGAGAGATATTATATAAAAATCATGGTATCAAAGGAATTCGAGGAGAAGCAGAATCAGGTTTTTCAACCGTAAGATACCACTCTTTACCCATATTTCGAGAGCTTATGAAAGGGGAAGGCAATTTAAACGACAACCTAGTACAGGTTATATTTCATCTTATGACTATTACAGAAGATGTAAACATATTAGGAAGACATGGCGTAGACGCACTAGAATATGTTAAATCAAAAGCAAAGGAAGTATTAGCTCTAGGTGGTATATTCACAGAGAAAGGCAAGAAAAAAATTCTTGAAGTAGATAAGGATTTTATTTATAGAAATATTAGTCCTGGAGGCTCTGCAGATCTTTTAGCTGTTACATTAATGCTCTACCTTTTGGAAAATTATTCCTAATATTATAAAGCTTCAAATACAAAGAAAAGCTTTCAACAGCTCTTTTAAAGGCATGATGTTGAAGGCTTTTCTTATTGACCTTTAATGTTCTACCAAATTTGTAATAGATACTTCTTGCTTAGAATCTGGTTGATTAAGGAAGTGAATTTTAGCTGTATTATTACCTTCGTTTACTGAGTCGATATAAACTGGAATACCATCATATGTGACATTAACCATAACAGGTGAAGAAACAATTTCTTTTGCACGTTTGTTATCCATAAAGTTACCTCCTTAGTGATTTAAACATCTATATTATCTACATTAAAACCAATACTTATTCTTTTTTAAACATAATATGCTATGTAAAACTTTGACAGGAGCTATCATATCATTGATAAAAGCACAGAGTATGTATATCTTGAAATTATTTACTTGCAAAAATATTTAAAGATGGTATTATTGATGAGGTTAAGTTATTCTAAAGGAGGAAATCATGGTAAAAAATCAAACAGAAAACATCAAAATTGTAACTGCAGATCCATCAGCACTAGGTCTTTTTGGATTGGCAATGGTAACATTAGTCGCATCATCACAGAAGCTAGGTATAACAACTGGGTTATCCTTTGTAATTCCTTGGGCAATATTTTTAGGTGCTTTTGCGCAACTACTTGCTTGCATTGGTGACTCTAAGAAAAATAATGTCTTTGGTACAACGGCTTTTGGAGGATATGCATTCTTTTGGATGGGAATGGCTGTATCTTGGATGATAAAAATGGGAGTATTTGGTGAAAAATTAGCTTTAAATGTGGATCCAAAACAATTAGGCTTTGCATTCTTAGGCTATTTGATATTCTCTATATTTATGACTATAGGTGCTATGGAGACACACAAGGTATTGTTTATTATTTTCTTCTTTATTGATTTATTATTTATAGGACTTACCCTTGACAGCTTTGGCATTATGGGCGAGCTTCCACATAAATTAGCAGCTTATTCAGAACTAATCATAGCTATTTTGTCTTTTTATGGTTCAGCTGCTTCAGTACTAAATGAACACTTTGGAAAGATATTTTTACCAGTAGGAAAACCCTTTGGTATTTTCAAATAAGAGCTACCTAAAACTTCAATATGAATATTCATATTGAAGTTTTTTTATTGCAAAGAAGCAATTTAACTTGACTTAAAATAAAGGGAACTATTACTGTAAATGTTATTTAAAATAGCATTAATAGGGTAAAGATATAACAATCATATTCGACATAATTCCTTAGGCAAACGATACTTAAAATAATTAACAGCTATTGGGACATTAAAAGGGGGATGGCTATGAGAGAAGAGTTTTATAAACGTGTAATTTATAATTCGCCTATAGGATATGCTTATCATAAAATAGTATGCGATTCTAAAGGCAACCCTTGTGACTATGAATATATTGAGATTAATAATGCCTTTGAGAAATACACAGGATTTAAAGCTGAAGATATCATAGGCAAAAGAATTAGTGAAGTATTACCTCAAATATATGAAAGTGAATTTAACTGGGTTGGAATCTATGGGAATATTGCTCTAAATGGTGGAGAGGAAGAATACGAGCAGTATTTTGAGCCTTTTGGCAAATGGTATAAAATTCAGGTTTATTCACCAGAAAAATATTACTTTATTACTAGCATTATTGAAATTACAAAACAAAAATTATTACATGAAAAGCTAGAATCATCTGAAAGAATGCTATGGAATGTAATGGATACCATTCCCACTAGAATATTTTGGAAGGGATTAGATTTTAAATATTTAGGTTGTAGCAAAAGCTTTGCAAGGGATGCAGGATTCTCCTCGTCAAAAGAAGTCATTGGCAAGGATGACTATGAAATGAGTTGGAGAAAGCTTGCGGATATATATCATAAAGAAGACCAATATGTTTTTGAAACAGGTTGTTCCATGCTCGACTATGAACAATGTCTAATTAATAGTGATGGAGAAACAAGATTCCTTAGAACTAGTAAAATTCCTTTATACGATAACAATAATAATATATATGGTATGATGGGAATTTATGAAGATATAACAGAGCGAAAAAAATCAGAAGAATTGCTTAAAGAAAGTCAATTGAGATATGAGCAGCTAGCAGAGGCTAGTCGTTCTGTCGCTTGGGAAGTAGATAAAAAAGGGATGTATACTTATATTAGTCCTGTTTGTGAAAAGGTATTTGGATACAAACCAGAAGAAGTTATAGGTAAAATGTACTTTTATGATTTAGCCATGGAAGAAGATAGAGAGGAAATTATGGAGCATGGTTATGCTGTGCTAAAACAAAAAGGAATTCTTTCTGACTATGAATATAGAATAAAGAATAAAAACAATAAGGTTATTTGGTTATTGAGCAATGGGTTTCCTATCTTAGATGAGCATGGAGAAGTATTAGCTTTTCGTGGAATAGATATTGATATTACCTATCTCAAAGAGATTGAAGATAAAATAAGATACTTGAGCTTCCACGATCAATTAACAGGGCTGTATAATCGAAGGTTTTTTGAGGAAGAATTAAAAAGATTAGACACAGAGAGAAATCTACCTTTGAGCTTAGCAATGATTGACGTAAATGGGCTAAAGCTCGTAAATGATGCTTTTGGTCATAAATCAGGAGATAGGATGTTAAAAAAGGTTGGACAAATAATTAAAAAAGAATGTAGGACTGATGACATTATAGCTAGAATTGGTGGAGATGAATTTGTCATATTATTGCCAAAAACAAACTACTCTGATGCAGTAATAATTCTGGACAGAATTCATAAGGCAGTTGAAAAAGAAAACATTGAAGCTATCAATCTATCTATTTCATATGGTTGTGATACTAAAAGAAAAAAAAGCGAGAGCATGGAGGATGTTTTTAAGATAGCTGAAACTAATATGTATAAGCTTAAAACTTCACAACGTACAAACTTGCGTAGGGAGACAATAAAAATAATCCTTGAGAAACTATTTCATGAGATACCTTTAGAAGAAATGCATTCAAATGGAGTAAGTCAAATTAGTGTAAGTATTGGCAAGGCACTAGGATTAAACGAGTTAGAATTAAACAAATTAAAGATGTCTGGATTATTACATGATATTGGGAAAATTGCCATAGATAAAGACATTATTATAAAGATAGAGCTGCTAGAGGAAAGCGAAAGGACAGAAATAAAAAGGCATCCAGAAGTAAGCTATTCTATCCTAAGCTCTTCAAATGAATACAGCATATTTGCTGAAGATGTACTATATCATCATGAGAGATATGATGGAAATGGATACCCTAAAGGATTAAAAGGTGAAGAGATACCATTAAATTCTCGGATAATAGCTGTTGCAGATGCCTATGATTCTATGACTAATGATAGACCCTATAGAAAGGCTAAAGAGAAAAGTGAAGTTATTAAAATTTTAAAAGAAGAAGCAGGAAAGCAATTTGATCCTAGAATAGTAAAAGTATTTTTGGATAAGGTTATAGGGGAGTGAGGTAAGGTCTAAAGAGAACTAAAGATACTTAAAAAATATAATTAGAACTAATAACTTCTTCTTGTGATTTTAAAAGAAAAACATTTAGTAATAAATCTTTAAAATCTTTACTATAATTTTATAAATAAGATACTCTATAAGAGGTGGTTTATGTGAAAAATAGCAATTCAAAAGCCTATATAAAAGTTCTTGTGACAATAACCTATATTGCCATGGTAGTTGTAAATGCGCTAGCTAATATTATACCTATTAACGGACAAAATACAGGAGAAGTTTCAGATTCATATCCAAATTTATTTGCACCTGCAGGTTACACATTTAGTATATGGGGACTTATATACTTACTTCTAGGAGCCTATACATTATATCAACTAGGATTTTTTGGAAATAAAAATAATCATATGATAGATAGCTTATTAAATAAAATAGGATTTTATTTTTCTGTTTCTTCTATAGCAAATGTATTTTGGATTTTTGCTTGGCATTATGATTTTATAGGAGTATCATTATCATTAATGATTATTATTCTTATTTCTTTGATAATAATTAATAGAATATTAAAACAAGAAGAAATTAAAACAAGAGAAAAACTTTTCATAAGACTTCCATTTAGCGTTTACTTTGGATGGATAACCGTGGCAACTATTGCAAATGTAACTACTTGGCTAGTAAGTATTAATTGGAACGGCTTTGGAATCTCAGAAGTGGCTTGGACTGTAATTGTACTGTTAGTTGGAATCATAATAGGAATATTAACCTTACTAGATAATAATGATGTAAATTATGGGCTAGTAATTATCTGGGCTTATGTAGGGATATTAGTAAAGCATATATCAAGGGATGGATTTGCAGGACAATATCCAGCCGTAATTATTACTACATCTATATGTATAACCCTTTGCTTAGTAGCTATATTGTATTCTTTAATCACTTCTAGAAACCAAATGAAAAGAAAATATAGTAAATAATGATTAATTTAAATTTTTATGAAAATTATGCAGAAGAACCTGTTAGAAATTCTAACAGGTTTTTATTTTTTTATTTCTAGAGGAGTATTTTGGGCTAGAAAAGGAAAATTATATCAAAGAAACAGATGAATTAGAAATTAAATAAGAGAAATTGAAAAGAGATTTAAAGCCAGTTATAAAAAAACATGAAAAATAATTTATTACAGGAGAAATTATTAACATTGTATAAGTACCTATATATGATGAATAAGAAATAAACACTATTGAAAGAAGCATTGAAAAGGCAAAACCAGTATCAAGTTTTAAAGAAGCCTTAGATATAGTAGATAACAATCTATATATAGATACATATAAACTCATCATTGAGCTATTAGAAAAAGCTCAGCATGAAATTATGGTTTATAAAACCATAGAAGCATTAGCCCATTATTTTGAGGTACTACCAGATTGGGTAGCCAGTAGTCTAGAATAACATAAATAAGAGAAAAATAAAAAAATGATAAAATTGGGTATAATACTATTATAAATATTTTGGATTCCATAGAGGAAATACTGAAAATATAAGGCTAATTAATATTTCAATAGATAAAATTAATTTTAATATTGCACATTGTGTTACATTGTGGTACCCTATAAATAGGAGGATGGTGATGTAGATATGAGTACTATTACTGTAAGATTGAACGAGGAAGAAGCAAAAATATTTAATGAATATGCAAAATTACATGGGGTTCCATTGTCAACTTTATTCAAAAAAACCCTTGAAGAAAAAATGGAAGATGAACTTGATATGCAGATTATAAAAGAATATGAAAAAAGTCTGGAAAATGGCTATACTGAAACCTTTACCCATGAAGAAGTCAAAAAAATGCTAGGTATGTAAATATGAAATACCAAGTTTTATATACAAAAAAAGCAATAAAACAATTATCAAAAATAGACGTGAATCAAAGGCATATAATCTTAGCATGGATAGAAAAGAATTTGGTAGGAATAGATAATCCTAAGATTCATGGAAAAGCCTTAAAAGGAAATTTGAGAGTCTACTGGAGATATAGAATTGGGGATTATAGAATAATAACAGAAATAAATGATGATGAAATTAAAATAATAGTAGTGGGAATAGGCCATAGAAAAGATATTTATGAAAGGCTTTAAAACCTGTTAAAGAGTGAGGAAACTACAGATAATAAAATTATAGAACATGTATTTTGAAATAGCAGGGACGCAGGGACAGGAGCCTTGTCCCACTTTTAGATAGGCACGTATAAAGATGCTGAAAAAGAATTAATTTTTGAAAACCAAATTTTATAAACAGCTTGTATACCTACAATAATATGATAAAATGTATTTACAATTTAATAGTAAAATATTTCTTATTTAGAGCAAGGGAGAGGTTTGGCTTGATGATCTTGCAGCAACCTACTGTATTTGTGTGGTGCTAATGCCAAGAACAATGAGAATATTATTTTATATGTTTATATTAATCTTCTTGTTATTTGGCAAGAAGATTTTATTTTTCATAGTAAAGCAGGTAATATCCTCATTAAAAATTCAAATTATAGGAGGAATAAAAATGAATAGTCAAGGATGGATTAGAGGAATAATGGCGAAAAATATGGAAACAAAAAAGTTTATAACTCATGTAATGACTTGTTTGCAGAGGGAATTTGGAGTCTTAACAGATAATTGTATATCAGGTCAGTATATATACATAAGTTTAGGACAGTATGAAACTATGATAACTATGTTTGAAGCTAAAAATAAGCAGGCAAGAAGTGCTTATGCATTAGATAAGCACATATTAGAAAAATTGAAAGAAGAAGGATTTGAATTTGATGTAATGAGGAGTCAATATATAATGAATTGCTATAATATATATTAAATGCTAAGGTGTGGTTAATGCAGGGATAAAAATTGAGAAATTATGAAATATTGTTAGTGAAATATGATAGAATTGTTATAAAATACAATTAATAGCATGTGAGCATCATAGGAAGAACATATTATGAAAATGAGTATGAGACAATTAATCAGAGGTGAATTCAACCATGTTTAACACTTTAAGTCAAATAGGACAAAGTTTTGATGAAGAACATATTCTTTGGGGCGTTGGTGCTTCAATAATGCTAAATCATTATGGTTTAGCAGACAAACCTAATGATATTGATATATTAGTAGGTATAGATGACATTAAGAAAGTAGATGCAATTCTTAAAAGTGTTGGCGAGAAGAAAATATACGAAAAGACAGATACATATTCAACAGAATACTTTTATGAGTATGTTATAAATGATTTTGATGTGGATGTAATGGCAGGATTTAAGATTAATTATTGTGATGGTATATTTGAATATATTTTTGATAAGGATTCAATTTCGGAGATGAAAATAATAAATGGAGTACAAATACCTTTAACTTCTTTGGAAGATTGGTATGTAATATATCAATTAATTCCTAATAGAGAGGCTAAAGTAGAGATTATAGAAAATTATCTATTATTAAATGGTATTAAAAATCCTAATTTATTAGAAAGATTGTTGAAGGCAAATTTACCCAAAAGGGTAAGAGAAAATATTATTAAAATTCTAAGCAATAGGAGGTAGCAAATGGATATATTCAAGTTGTTTTATGACAATAGAAACGAAGAACAAGCAGAGCCTATGGCTAAATATATGAAAAATCTATTTCCTTTTCTAGGTCTTAAAAAACCAGAAAGAGGGGCTTTATCTAAGGATTTTTTTAATAAGAGGAAAAAAGACAGTGAAATTGATTGGGATTTTATATTCAAATGCTACCATATGTCTGAAAGGGAGTTTCAATATTTAGCAATAGATTATATGGAAAAAGTAATTAATTTATTTGTACCAGATGATATGGACAATATAGAGAAACTATTAATTACAAAATCTTGGTGGGATAGTGTAGATGCTATAAATAAAATAGTAGGCCATATAGCAATGAAATATCCAGAAGTAAAGGAAGATGTAATTTTACAATGGATAGAGTCAGATAATATTTGGCTAAATCGAATAAGTATTATTTTTCAACTTAGATATAAAGAAAATACAGATACTAGCTTTTTAAGCAAAGCAATATTACAGAACTCTCAAACTGGAGAATTTTTTATAGATAAGGCTATAGGCTGGGCTTTAAGAGAATATTCAAAAACAGATAGGGATTGGGTAAAGAATTTTATCGAGAGTCATTATCTATCTAAGCTAAGTATAAGAGAAGGAAGCAAATATATATAGTATCAGCTGAAATATTTATATATAATAAAGAATTACACAGTATACGAAGGAGGCTTTATATGAAGTTTAGAAAAGCAACTGAAGCAGATATTGATAGTATTATGGAAATTATAAATCAGGCTCAGACTTGGTTTAAGGAGCAGGGCATTAACCAATGGCAGAATAATTACCCTAATCCTGAAATAATAAAAAAGGATATTGATAATAGTTATGGATATATTTTATTAAAGGATAATGTTGTAGTTAGCTATGTAGCTCTTATTTTTGATGGAGAAATAACCTATAACTCTATTTATAATGGAGAATGGATAAGCAATGATAAATATGCAGTTATACATAGAATGGCTGTAGAGTCTAGCTATAAAGGGCAAGGTTTAGCCTCTGTAATTTTTAATTATGTAGAAGAGCTTTGCTATGAAAAGAAGGTACATAGTATTAAAGTAGATACACATGAAGATAATATACCTATGCAGAAACTGCTGTATAAAAATGGATTCCAGTATTGTGGAATAATTTACTTAGAGGATAAGAGTAAAAGAATTGCCTTTGAGAAAATATTAATAAAAGGTGCTTAACTAAAAATAGAAGCCTTTTCGTCATATGAGACGAGAGGGCTCTTTTATGGAAAAATTAATATACATAAATCCAAAAATAAAATAATAATTTTTTGCAATACTTATAAGCTTGTCTGCATATATTTCAAATGAAAAATTAATTAAGGGGGTAATGTTTTGAAAAAGTTACTTTGTGTAGTACTTACACTAGCATTAGTGATTGGAGCTATTAGCAGTGTGGGAGCAAGAGCTAATGCAGACGAAGCAGATTATTATTATTCAGTAGTATTTAAATCTAATGAAATCCCAGGGGATTTTAATGAGGAAATAGCTAATTATGGAGCAAAAGCAATCTATTCAGTTCCAGAAGTGGGATTTGTTCAGATTCAGGGTAAGGTAGATTTTCTTTCAAAGATAAAAGATATGAAAGGGATACAAGCAGCAAATCCTTCCTTGCAATGGACAATGCCAGAAGGTAAGAGAATAGATGCGAGAGAAGAAATGGTAGGGGCTGCAGGAAATGAAATAAATAATAGCTATACGGAAAGATACTGGTGGGATAGACAATGGGATATAAAGAGAATTACCGAAAATGGTAACAGCTATGAGTTTGGAACAGGAAGCCATGATGTAGCAGTCGCAATAATAGACACAGGAATAGATAGAGATCATCCTGACTTGGTAAACAATATATTACCAGGTTCTAAAAACTTTGTACCTTCAGGTGGATTTAGAGGTACAGAGCCAGGAGAAACAGGAAATCCTAATGCATTTGATGATAAGCATGGACATGGGAGTCATGTAGCAGGTTCAATTGCTGCAAATGGTTATATGGTAGGAGTAGCTCCAAATACAGGTATAAGAGCGTACCGTGTCTTTGGAACAAGCTCAGCCGAATCTGCATGGATTATTAATGCTATGATAGCTGCTGCAGATGATGGAGCGGATATATTGTCTATGAGTCTTGGTGGATTTGATGTTATAGGTCAGGTATTTTATATTGATCCTGAAACGGGAAAGAGAGAAAATCTAGGTAATGATGTTGCTGACTTTATTGCTTATAAGAGAGCAGTAAAATATGCTACTAAAAAAGGTACTCTAGTTGTGGTTGCTGCAGGTAATGATGCAATAAACTGTACAAATAAGAGAGAGGTTACAGATTTTCTAAATAGTGAGTATGGAGGAGATGGAATCATATTTGTAGGAGCTGGTTTTAATGTGCCGGCTATATATCCTGAAGTTGTTACTGTTTCTGCAACAGGTCCTGAAGATGTTCTTGCTAATTATTCAAACTATGGGCCAGGTTTTATAGATATAGGAGCAGTCGGTGGAGATGCAAGATTATATGATCAATATTTAGAAGAGGGAAGATTTGATGAATATTTAGCTAATAAACTTTATTACAATGAGTTTTGCCTAAGTGCAAGTGAAGACGGAAACTATTACTATTCAATAGGCACATCTATGTCAACACCAAAAGTTTCTGCTGTAGCTGCACTTATTATTGATAAATATGGCAAGATGAGTCCTGCAAAGATAAAAGATATGCTTGTTAAAAAAGCTATAGATTCTGTAAAGGGCAATGATAAAAAATTCTTTGGGGCTGGGCATCTTAATGCATATAAAGCACTACAAGAATAAAATACTTTATTCAGCTTATAATTACAGAAAGTGATAGTTTGAAATTGCTTATCTAAAATAAATTATATAAAGATGGCAGAAAAGGGCATAATAATTAATATTGAATATGGAAGAAGGTAATAAAATGGATTTTGTATGCCCTCTTTGCAATGGAATTGAGGAAGTAAATATAAATTGTCCTATATGCTCAGTACAGATGAAAGATAGTGGGGCTATTGTAAACTATTTAGATGATTATAGTCCTTATTTATCAAATGATATTACACAGCTTGTAGATGGAGCACCTAGGAGCAAATGCATGCATCTATTCACATGTGAAAAGTGCCAATATGATAAACGAATACAAATAGATAGAGTAAGGATTTAGCTTCCTTACTCTATTTTTATGAATTGTTTTTTTCTGTTTTTAAAGGTAGTAATATATTTAAATCCAAGTTCTCTTAAAAGCTGAACTGCTTCCTCATATTTATATCCTATATATTCTGGACTATGGGCATCGGAGCCAATGGTTATGATTTCACCACCAAGCTTTTTATACAAGCTAAGTATTTCTAAAGATGGATGAAAAGAATCTATGCCATAGCGAAAGCCAGATGCATTAATTTCTATTCCTTTTTCCTTTGAAATTATTTTTTCAAACACCTTTTCTAGCAATTCCCTATATTCTTGGAATTCAACACTTTGATTGTTCATATGTCCTATATATCTGTCGATTAGGTTAATATGTCCAACTACATCGAAGTCATTAAAGTTTTCTAAGACCTCCAGCATCTCATCATAATATAGGAAATAAGCATCTAATAAGTCTCTATCCTTATATAACTCGCCTTCGTGCATTTCATGTCCTATTACAGTATGGATTGACATGATTACAAAATCAAGCTCATCTAATTTAATTTTTTTATTTATATTTCTAACAAGATGGGGCTGCATTCCTAGCTCTACTCCACTAAGAATTTCAATTTTACCCTTATAATTACTTTTAAGTCTTTTTAATTCCTTAAAATAATCATCTGTATCAAACACAAAGTCCAGCTGGGCTTTACCATAGTCATAATCTATATGATCTGTGAAAGAAAGAGTTTTAATGTTCCTTTCTAAAGCACCTTTTAGCATGTCTTCCATAGAGTATTTGCAGTCACCAGAAAAGCTACTATGGACATGATAGTCATACATCAAAACCACTCCTAATTATAAAAATTATGCATTGCTATTTATTCTACTAGATATTTAATTAAAAGTAAATAAGCATTAACTATAGTCATTTATACAACTATTGATTATTATCTTGAAAATCTTCCTTATACTGCAGCCTATAGAGATCATAATACATTCCACCTTTATTTAATAGCTCCTGATGAGAACCTATTTCCCTTATTCTACCTTTGTGAAGAACTACAATTTTATTAGAGCGTTGAATTGTAGATAGTCTATGGGCAATAGCAATAGTAGTTCTACCTTTTACTATTTTGTCTAAGGCATCCTGGATAAGGAGCTCAGTTTCTGTATCAATATTTGAAGTAGCTTCATCTAGTACTAATATATCAGGCTTAAAGGCTAAGGCTCTAGCAAAAGCAAGCAGCTGTCTTTGACCTGCTGAAAGGGTAGAGCCTCTTTCCATCACAGGCTCTTCATACTTTTTAGGAAATTTTTCGATAAAGCTATGTGCATTAACGTATTTAGCCACATCTACAATTTCCTCATCAGATATATCCATATTATTTAATCTAATATTATCCTTTATAGTTCCTGTAAACAAGAATACATCCTGAAGCACTATGCCTATTCGTTTTCTTAGACTGTATTTGTCTAAATATTTTATATCTATTCCATCAATGAGTATCTGACCTTTTTGTATATCATAAAATCTATTTATTAAGCTGATTATGGATGTTTTGCCTGCACCTGTAGCTCCTACAAAAGCAACGGTTTCTCCTGGATTTATGGTGAAGCTTACATCTCTTAGAACCCAATTGTCTTTTTCATATGCGAACCAGACATTTTTAAACTCAATCTTTCCTTTAACAGATTCTAAAGCTACTGGATTATCTCCATTTTTAATATCCTCTTCTGTATCTAATATCATAAATATTCTTTCAGATGAAGCCATAGCAGCTTGAAGTATGTTGTATTTTTCTGTTAGATCAAGTATTGGTTCAAAAAACATTTGCAAATAGTTTATAAATGCATATAGTACACCAAACTCAATGGCGCCATTTATTACGTTTTTACCCCCAATCCAAATTATTAAGGTTAAACCCAAGGATCTTATTATTTCTATAATAGGTCTAAAAATAGCATATAATTGGATTTCTTCTTTAGTTGCATTTAAATAGTCCTTGTTTATTTCATCAAACTCTCTAAACTTTTTATTTTCTTTTTTAAATATATGGATAGTTTTCATTCCAGTAATATTTTCATTTAATGAAGAATTGATTCGAGCTAATTGTACTCTTACTGTTCTGTACACTCTCCTAATATTGATTCTAAATATTATAGATGCAATTATTATAAATGGTAAGACAGAGAGTGAAAATAATGCTAATTTAACATTCATATTAAGCATGGTGATTACAATACCTATTAATAGAAACACATCTTTAAATAAGGTTACTAATACACTAGAATACATTTCGTTTAAGGCCTCTGTATCATTTGTAACTCTAGTTACTAGTCTACCAACTGGATTTTTGTCAAAATATGATAGCGACATTTTTTGCAAATGAGAAAAAATCTCTTGCCTTATATTGAAGATAATCTTTTGGCTAGTATAGTTTAATATATATACTTGTGTATAGTTAAATATAAAGCTTACAATGATTATTAAAAGAAATATTTTCCCAATGGATTTAAGATTAAATATATCATTTTCTCTAAACAATCTATAATCCTCATCTGAAAGTAGAGTAGCACTATATCTATCTCCATCCTTTAAGAGAAGGAAACTATTATCTTTTTTTTCTATTGTAAATTCGTCTGCATCATTTTTAATGGCACCATCTACTAAATAATGGACTCCTTTACTCTTAACTATAGTTTTTATTTCAGCATCTTCTAGCAACTCTTTAGAAAGACTGATTGCATTTTTTTCTCTTACATATAGCTTGTCCTTATATGTAATACCTTCAACAACGGTATTTTTATGCAGTACATACATTGGCTCAAGATAGCCTCTTATACTATCGTCAATGGCATATTTCAATATATAAGGACGTGCTAAATCTCCTAGGGTTACTGCCATTAAGAGGATAACACATATTAATATATATAGCCAGTATGGTTTAGTATATGTAAGAAGTCTTTTCATCAGCTTAGAGTCATAGGCTTTCCCTAAGGTTTCTTCTTCGTGAAAATTAGTCATTAGTCATCCTCCTATAATAAATTTTGAATTTTATCTTCTAATAATTGTTTTTCGTAAATATTCTTATAAATTCCTCCAAGTCCTACTAGAACCTCGTGCTTACCTCTTTCAACGATTTCTCCATTATCTAAAACGATTATTTCGTCAGCATTTTTAATTGTAGATATTCTATGGGATATGATTATGGTAGTGCGTGATTTCATTATTTCCCTAAGGTTTTCTAGTATTCTTTCTTCTGTCTGGGTATCTACTGCTGATAAGCTATCATCTAGTATCAGTATACCTGGGTATTTGATTATTGCCCTGGCAATAGATGTTCTCTGCTTCTGGCCTCCTGACAAGGTCACTCCTCTTTCTCCCAGGATAGTATTAAATCCTTGAGGGAATTCTACCACATTATTATAAAGCTCTGAAAGCCTTGATGCTTTTATTATCCTTTCTTCATCAATCTCTTCTTCAAAGGAAAAGCCTATGTTTTCGCTTATGCTTGTGGAGAAGAGAAAGCTCTCTTGCGGAACATAGCCTATATTCTCTCTTAAAGTAATTAATGAAATGTTTTTCAAATCATTACCATCTACTAAAATACTTCCTTCATCAATATCATAAAGTCTAATTAGCAAATTAACTAATGTGGTTTTTCCGCTTCCTGTTCTTCCGATAATAGCTAAGGTATTCCCGCTTTTTACTTTTATGCTAATATTTTTTAGTGCATAATTTGAGCTTCCAGGGTATTTAAAGGATACGTTTTTGTACTCAATATCTCCATTTATATTATCAAGCTCTAAAGGGTTTTCAGCATCTACTATTTCTGGCTTTTCATTGAATATAGAATTTAACCTTTCCATTGAGGCAATACCTCTTTGAAATATGTTTATGACCCAGCCTATAGCCATTATAGGCCATACTAGGAGTGCAATATAGCTATTTAATGCGATAAAATCTCCTAATGATATTTCGTTGTTAATGACCGCCATACCTCCATACCATATTACTATAAGAAAGCTAATTGCTGATATAAACTGAATTAATGGTGAAAATGCTCCCCATACCTTTATTAAATCAATATTCATCTTGAAATTATGCTGATTTGAATCAGTAAATTTACCTATTTCTTTTTCTTCCTGTACGAAGGACTTAATGACCCTAACTCCTGCAAAGTTTTCTTGAACTTTATCAGTCAATTTTGAGAAAGCATCTTGAACGTTTTTAAATCTTCCGTGTATCATCTTACCAAATTTCATTACCATGAAAGCTAGGAAGGGTAAAGGCAGGAGTGCAATGAGGGTTAATCTTAAATTGGCAGTTCTAATCATTGCATATATGGTTGACAATGTAATAAAAAAAGCATCTGTCAGCATGACGATACCTGGACCAAGAGCCATTCTTACAGCGTTAACATCATTTGTAGCATGTGCCATTAAATCTCCTGTTTTATGCTTGTTGAAATAGTTAGTTGAAAGAGTTTGAAGATGGTTAAACAGTTTGTTTCTTAGGTAATATTCTAATTGCCTTGATGTTCCATTTATATATATCCTCCAAAAATATCTTCCCACACCTATGAAAAGACCTGCCATAATCATATAAAAACAATACTTCACAAGATCTTGATTAGTTAGCTCCCCAGCCTCAAGCAAGTTAGTGATTGTTCTTAGAATTTGGGGCACTAGTAACTGGGCAAGATCTACTATTAAAAGCCACAAAACACCTAGTGCATACTTCCACTTATACTGAATGAAAAATTCCTTCAAAGTCTTAAAATTCTGCATGATTTACCTCCTCTTTAGTCGGATTAATCTAAACAATATATTTCGACACTCAAAATAAATTACCTTCTTTGTAATAATTATTTTTTAATTTTTAATAAAAAGGAATATTTTTTTCTGTATGTAAAAAACTAAAGTCGAAAGAGGTAAGGAATAAATTAGTGTAGGCATAGGAGGTGAGAAATATGCAGATGAATACTCTTGATATGCTGAAGAAAAAGCTATTAGATGCGCAAGAGATGGTAAGAGATTATGAAATGTTTTCAAAAAAAACTGATGATGAGGAAGTTGTAAATACATTCAAAAAGTTTGCAGAAGAATCAGGAATGCAGGCAAGGAAGCTACAATCTATTGTAGATAAACACGAGGGTTTTAAATAAAGGACTTTTATAGTCCTTTTTTTCGTATAATAAAGGAAATTTTCTGTAGAGGTAGAATATAATTAATGGAGAAGGGGGAGTGGTCATTTTGAAAGGGTCATTAATCATTGCACATAGGGGAGCTTCAGCTTATGCTCCTGAAAATACGATAGCTTCTTTTTTAAAGGCTATAGAGATGAATTCAGATGGGATAGAATTAGATGTACATATGACAAAGGATAAGGCTCTAGTTGTGTGCCATGATGAAACAGTTAATAGGACAACAAATGGTGATGGATTTATTAAGGATCATACTTTGCAGGAGATAAAAGAGCTTGATGCAGGAAGTTGGTTTGGAGAACAGTTTAGGGGAGAGAAAATTCCTGTATTAGAAGAGGTAATGGACCTTATCAAAGATAAGGATATGCTACTTAATATAGAATTAAAAAATGCTCCAATACTTTATGAAGGCATAGAAAAAAGGGTTATTGATATAATCAAAAGCTACAATATGGAAGAAAGAGTTATAATATCTTCTTTTAATCATTTTAGCCTAATCGAAGTTAAAAAGTATAATCCTAAAATAAAGACTGGAGTATTATACATGGCAGGCTTAGTAGAGCCTTGGGTTTATGCAAAGAGGCTTAAAGCTGATGCATTGCACCCACTCTTCTATAATCTAATGATTCCTGAAATAGTTAAAGGCTGTCAAGAAAATGGTATAATGTTAAATCCATTTACTGTTGACGATGATAAGTTTATAGCGGCTATGATTAAACTAAATGTAAATGGTATAATAACAAACTACCCAGATAGGGGGATAAAAATTAGAGATAATATTATAGGAGGGGTATAGATGAAACTAAATTATAAAAAGACCTTTATTCTAGGCCTTGGTTTCTTTGTTATTAGCTTAGTATGGTCATTGTACAATTTTTATGTTCCTTTGTTTCTAAGAGACTTTTTAGATAGTCAGTTTTGGATAAATGCAATAATGACCTTCGATAATCTATTAGCTGTAAGCTTAATTCCTGTTATTGGTGCTATGAGCGACAGTACTAGGACTAGATTTGGCAGAAGAATGCCATACTTAATAATAGGCATACCAATATCTGCTGTTCTTTTTAGCATACTGCCTTTCTATACTAGCTTTATTAGTATAGTAATTATTTTGTTTTTCTTAAACTTATCAATGGCTATATATAGAGCTCCAACAATTGCGCTTATGCCTGATATTACACCTGCTCCCCTTAGAAGTAAGGCTAATGGGGTTATTAACTTTATGGGTGGTTTAGCTTCTGTACTAGTTTTGTTTGTAGGAGCATATGTTTATGAATTTAATAAGTATTTACTTTTTATATTAACTTCAATATTGATGATAGTATCATTGATTCTTCTTCGTAAATTTATAAAAGAGCCAGATAAAGGTGAAGTTAGTAAAGAAGAAAAAATTAATGTTGTCGGTGCTTTGCTTGATGTTGTAAGAAACAAAGACAAAACAGCTCTTTATTTATTGTTTGCAATTTTCTTCTGGTTTGTGGCTTATCAGGGTGTTGAAGCAACATTCAGTAATTATAGTGTTTATTTTTTAGGTACAACTACTAAAACAGGGTCTATTATAATGAGTAGCTTTGCTGGTATGTTCCTAGCATTTGCCATACCTAGTGGATTTATAGCATCAAAGGTAGGAAAGAAAAGAACTATTTTAATGGGGATAACAGGGCTTATTGTAGTATTCCTTATTTTATCTACTATTAGAGCTACTACTACTTTTTTATCGCTACCTTTTAATGTAATAATGATGATTCTTATGGGTATAGGTGGCTTCTTCTGGGCACTTATAAATATTAACTCTTATCCTATGGTTGTCGAATGTACCACAGAAGATAAGGTGGGAACATACACTGGCTTATATTATTTCTTTTCATCACTAGCAGCCATACTCGGACCTTTGATGTTTGGTTTTTTCGTAGATATTATAGGATTTGAATTCATGTTCATAGTATCATCTTTTTCCTTTGTTTTAGCATTTATTTTCATATTCTTTACTAAGCCTAAAGGGAATTAAAATAGATATATTAAGAAGGAGACTCTATCCTTCTGCTATAAACTGATTGATAAAATGCAAATAATATATTATTATATCTGTAATATAGATAGATTTAGTCATTGAATAATAGGCTATAATTATTGCATATAGGGAAGGTGAGTTTATTGAAAAAGGTGAAGGTTATTTATAATCCTTCTTCCGGTAGGCAAGTTATTCAGAGAAGAATAGATGAAATATGCAAGATACTTTTAGATAATGGATATATAGTTGGCAAGTTTGCAACTAAAGAAAAAAATGACGCTATGCAAGAAGCCATAAGATGCTGTAAGGAAGATTGGGATATTATAGTAGCTTGTGGTGGAGATGGAACTGTAAATGAGGTTGCAACGGGCATCATTATTGGAGGGAGGAAAATTCCAGTTGCTATCTTAGCTGCTGGTACTGTAAATGACTTTGCAAATTATATGGGACTTCCAAAAGGTTCGAAGGAATTTTGTGATATGATAATGGATGAGAATACTATCGATGTAGACCTAGGGAAATGGGAGGACAAATATTTTGTAAATGTAGCCGCAGGTGGATTCTTAACTAATGTAGCTCATCAGGTTCCTACTGAAAGTAAAAATGCTTTAGGAAGAATGGCTTATTATTTGGAAGGGCTCAAGGAAATTCCTAAGCAAATGTTTAATGGAATAAATGTTAAGATAAGTAGTGAAGAATATACTTCAGAGGAAGAGATATTTTTGTTTTTAGTTTCTAATAGCTCTTCAATAGGTGGCTTTAAAATGCTTGCACCTAAAGCACAGGTAGAGGATGGACTTTTAGATTGTATTATAATAAGAAAATCAGAAATACAGGATATAGTATCAATTTTTATAAACATATTGACAGGTGAACACGTCAATCATCCAAACGTTGAGTACTTTAAGACTAGAAAAATTACTATTGAATCTAATGAAAAGGTTCAGGTAGATATTGATGGCGAATATGGTGGAACTCTTCCTGCAACTTTTGAAGTAGTCCCTAGAAGTTTTAAAATATTTTGCTAAAAAATTAAAAGGAGCCTTAGGCTCCTTTTATGAATTATGCTTTTTATTTTCTTTTTTTGTATCTCTATCATTCATAGTGGTATCACTAGTACCTTCCATTTTGCATTTCCCATCAAATATTGCATTTTCATCTACAATTAATGTTTTTACTTCAGCATCTCCTATTAGCTTTGCTGTATTACCTAATCTAAGCTGTTCCCTACAATGGATATTACCCTTTACAGTTCCAGATATGTAAATGCTACTGCATGTAATATTTCCAATTATTTTACCTTCTGGTCCTATAGTTACGTTTCCTTCTACTATAACATCACCATCTAATTCTCCATCTATTCTTATAGCTCCCTTAGCTTCAATTTTACCACTAAATTTTGTATTGCTTCCAATTAAGGTATCTATTTTCCCAATAGTATCTTCATTTTTTTTAAACATTAGTATCCCCCCAAAAAAATATAGCTAATCCATATTATTTATAACATTCATAGGATTTACAGGCTTACCATTTAGTCTGACTTCAAAGTGCAGATGCGTACCTGTGCTTCTACCAGTACTCCCCATTTCACTTATTATTTGCCCTTTTTCTACCTTGTCTCCAACTTTAACTAAAAGCTTTCTGTTATGTCCATATATTGATTGGTATCCATACCCGTGGCTTATTATTATATATCTACCATAACCACTACTGTAACCAGCAAAAGTTACTACGCCACTACCAGCTGCTTTTATTTTAGTTCCTGAGCTATTAGCAATGTCTATACCGTTATGGAACTCTGTACCTCTACCAAATGGATTTTTTCTATTACCAAATCCAGAAGTAATTCGGCCACTAGTAGGCATAAGATTAGGCTTAGCATCTAAATATTTAAGTCTTTTTTCAACATCATCAATAAGTGTGCTAAGCTCTAAAGAACTTTGATCTAATTGAGATGATAACTCTTTCATCTTTGTATTTAAATCAATATCTTCATAATCCATAACACTACTTCTCCTAAGAGCTGGTCCACCTCTTGACGGACTTGCATCATTGTTTGTAGACTCTTCCGAAGTTTTTTCAAGACCTACAAGATTTCTTACAGTTTCCTGTAACTGAGCTATGGAGTCAAGCTTTTCCTGTACTTCTGCTGATTTAAGTCTTAAATTTTCGATTTCACGTTTTTGCTGTTCATTTAGTTCTTCTAGGTCCTTAAGTATATGAGCCTTTTCATCGTAGCTTTCTTTTAGTCTGTTATGGGAAGAATATAAATCATAAGTTAGGTAGCCAGAAGTCAATAAAACTACAAGGATTAAGCCTAAAAAAAACTTTGGAATCCAGGTGGCTATATTTATTTGACTTATTTCCTTAGAATGGGGAACTATGAGCAAGGAAATAGATTTTTGTGGTTTGCTTTTTATATGTACTGTTTTCACTTTTGCCCCCCTTTCAAAAAAATAAACTTTCAATAATTAAACTAATTCTTATTTTATCATTAAATAATATATATTCTAGTAATAATTTCTAAATCCTCTTTTATTTTTTAAATCTTTATTATTGATTAGCATAGTATTTTTAAAAAATAACTATATACTTCATATAATAAAGCTTTTATTCGTATGTAGATTTTAAAATATAATAAATAAACATAGAATTACCAGTAAAAATGAATTAAAGTAATTTTTATTTAACAATAAATAATAACTTTTTCAAAGTGAAAAGATTGACTAGATATTTAGGATAGGTTAATATATTTAGTGAGACGAAATATATTTGGAGGTGGAGAGGTGCATAAGGATGGAGTAGAAACTAACGTAGAATTAATAGAAAAGTACTTAAGAAAAACAGATTGGATAATAAGAAAAAAAGGTAGAGAAATATTGAGCCATATGAATATAACGGATCCTCAGTTTATTGCTCTTCAGCATATAGTAAATAATCAACAGCTTACAATAGGAGAGCTAAGCCAAAGGATGTCTTTAGCCTGTAGCACAATAACAGATTTAATAGATAGAATGGAGAAAAATGAGCTAGTCCTTAGAGAAAAGGATGAGCAGGATAAAAGAGTAGTTAGATTAAAGGTTCAGCCAAAGGGGAATGAAATTGTTAAGCAAGTATTAAAAAAGAGAAGAGAATATTTATCTGAGAAATTAACAGACTTAAGTGAAAATGAAAAAGAGCTTTTACTTAAAGGTCTCAAACACTTATATAACGTAATGATTGAGGAAAGCGTCAAGGAGGATTGATTGCATATGTCTGAAGAAGCATTAGATATAAAAAACAAGGGATTACCTGAGACCAATTTAGAAAAAAACACTTTAAAGCTTGCTTTACCTGCAATAGGAGAAATGCTAATGCAAACACTTTTAGGCTTTGCCGATATGGCAATGGTAGGAAGCTTAGGAGCTGGTGCAATTGCAGCAGTAGGGTTAAGTGATATGCCTATGATGACAGCAATGTCTTTTTTTGCTGCCATAAGTGTAGGTACAACAGCTCTAGTAGCAAGAGCTATTGGTGCCTCAAAACAAAGTGAAGCTAATGAGGTAGCCAGACAATCTCTAATATTGAGTGTAATAATGTCTGCCGTATTTATGATTTTAGGCTTATTGCTTGCTACTCCAATTGTAAAGCTTATGGGAGCAGAACCTGATGTTATTCCTATATCTGCTTCATATTTCAAAATCAATGTTTGGGGCCTGCCCTTCATGATTATAACTATGATAATGAATGGCGTATTAAGAGGTGGTGGAGATACTAAGACTCCCATGTATATAAATGGTATTTCAAACATTGTAAACATTGTAGGAAACTTTTTTCTAATTTATGAAAGTAGAACAGTGAATATAAACATACCTTTTATAGATAAAAGCATATCTTTTTTTGCACCAGGAGCAGGATGGGGAGTCGACGGTGCTGGTATAGCTACTACATTTTCAAGATTTGTAGGCTTTGTTATAATAGTAGTGATTCTAATAAAAGGAAGTAGATTTGTTAAAATAGATTTTAAAGAAAAGCTTAAATTAAATGTAGATATTATAAGAAGGATATTCAACATAGGTATTCCTGCAGCTATAGAGCAGTTTCTTATGAGGTTTGGACAACTATTGTTTAGTAGAATAGTATCATCATTAGGTACTGTAACCTTTGCTGCTCATAGAATAACTATGACTGCTGAATCCTTATCCTTTAATGCTGGATTTGGATTTGCCCTTGCTGCAACCACATTAGTAGGACAATACTTAGGAGCAGAAAAACCTAAATTAGCAGAAAAAAGTGGTTTTATAGCTGTTAAGATGGGAGCTATTTTAATGGCCATTGTTGGAGTATTTTTCTTTATATGGCCTGATTATTTTCTCATGATTTTCACTAAAGATAAGGAAATACTTAGTATTGCTAGAATATGTCTAAGAATCGTAGCCATATCTCAACCATTCTTAGCAGCAGTCATGGGCTTTTCTGGTGCTCTACGAGGTGCAGGAGACACTAGGAGAGTTTTAGTAATAACTCTTACTGGAATTTGGGGGGTTAGACTAGTTTTTGCTTATCTTTTTGCAATAGTTCTTAATTGGGGATTGATAGGGGCCTGGATTGCTATGAGCTTAGATTTAATAGTGAGAGGTACATTGTATTTCTTTATATTTAAAGGTGGAAAATGGAAATATGTTAATGTATAGAATAAAATACTAGTTTGAATTTCATACTGTGCAAGAAATAAGCGTTCAGGTTGGGTTGTTGGGTTATCTGAACGCTTATTTATCTCTTAGCCTTTTCATGTATGTGTAAAATAAAATATAGATAATTTAAAAAGTCTATAAAAATCAAAAAAATAATTTAAATTGTTAAAAAAACTTTATATATATGTTATAATATCATGGATGTGACATTTATTTGTGGAAAGTAGAATATAAATTGGTAATTAAGGTAGTTTGTACTCTGGGGGTAGGGAAATGCAACTTATTAACAATAGATATAGAATAAAAGATACATACAAGGTCTACGATGATAGTACTATTTTTACAGTACACGACCTATGGAATAATAACGAAGAGCTACTGTTAAAGCTGCTTAGTGGAGACAAAAATGCTACCCTTATTGATGAATTTATCCATGTTTTTATTGAAATTAGCAGCTTAAAACATAAAGGAATTATATCGAATCATAGCTTTGATATTGTAAATTCTATCGATAACAAGCCAACTATAGTTAAACAATACTTTTATACTATGGATTATGTTAATAGCAATAAACTCACTAGCTATATCGGAAGATTGAATATTGAACAAATACTATCTATTGTTGTGCAGCTATTAGAGGTTGTGTCTTATTTAGCTTTTAGGGGCTATCCTTATAGGTATATAAATCCAGACAACATATTTGTTATAGATGATAGGGACAATTTTAAAATTAAATTAAATGATTTTGCAGAGATAATCCTAAGAGAAAGAAAAAATATTTATAATGATGAGTACAGTGACTATATGGCTCCAGAGGCTAGATATAATAATGCTAATAATAGCTCAGATATATATTCTATTGGGATGTTACTTAAAACTATGTTAATAGGGAAAGCACCGAATTTAATTGGACATGCTTTTAAAGCTGCAAGCCATTTAAAGCTTAATAAAAATCAAGAAGACCTAATTGATGATTTAATATCTAGATTAGTAAACAAGGATTTATCCTTAAGGCTTGTTGAGCCAACTGAAATAGTTAATGAAATTAACAAAATATTTGGAAAAGACTATAGATTAAAATTAAAAGAAAGTAGAAACAAATTGATTTTCAATCATCCTATAGTTGGTAGAGATAGAGAAATCAATATTGTTTTAGATATTGACAAGAACATTGGAAATAATAATTTAGATAAAAAACTAATATCATTTACTGGAGAAGATGGTATAGGCAAAACTAGACTATTGGAAGAGCTGGAATATAGACTGAGAATGAGAGGAAGAACTGTATTTTATACTTCCATTACAGATTCAAATGCAAAAGAGCTAAGCGGAATTATTAAAATACTTAGGAGCATGATAAAAGACTGTGATTCATATCTTATAGAAAAATACGGCTGTGAATTAGTTAAAATAATTCCAGAAATTTCTGAGTCAGGAGATATTAAACCTTCATCAATGCTTAGTGGCACAAGGGAAAGACTTAGACTATATGATAGAATTACTAATTTCATAATTGATAACATAAAGAATAATCCAACCTATATATTGATAGATGATCTTCATAACAGTGATATAGAAACTATTAATTTGTTAAATTATTTAATAAATAGCGGCAGACAAGTTCCGTTAATATTAATTGCTTCATATCATAAGGACATGCTGGAAAAGAAAAAGGCCCTCAATGACACAATTAATACATGGATAAAATCTAGGAAAGCTCATGAGTATAGGCTGTTTCGTTTAAATCTAAACGAAACTTCAGATTTAATAAAAAGTATTTTAGGAATAAGCTATAAAGCTATTAATTTTTCAACAAGAGTTATGAATGAAACCTTAGGTAATCCTGGGTACATTGAGGAAGCCATAAAAAACCTTGTAGCAACAGGAGAGCTTTTCATTAATGAAAAAGGAAACTGGGATGTGCCAACGAAAAACTATGCAAGCTTATACATACCATCTAATATTGGAGATGCTATAAAAAGGCAGATTAAGCTATTAGATAAGGAATTATATGATATAGCTAAATATATCTCAATATTTAATACTTCCGTATCTAAAACTATTATTAGAAAATTGGCTGAGGATTATGGTATAGATTCAGATCAATTAGTTGATAAGCTGGCCTCAATGAAAATACTAGACGAGAGAGTAGAGGATTGGGGTTATACTTATGATTTCTATAATAGACAAATTAAGATGTTTATTTATAGTGATATTAAAGAAGATGAGAAACAAGAGCTTCACAGAAAAGCTGCTGAAATTTTAGAACAAACTTATATCCAGCAGGATAGAGGCAATGTAGACGAGCTCATCTATCACTATAATATGTCTAAGCAGCTTGATAAGGCTATTAAGCATACAATATTGAATGCAAAGAAAATGAAAGGCTTAGTAGGAAATATTCAATGTATTCATCTGTGGGAAAATGCTAATGAGCTTATGAAGGGCAGAAGAGACATACACAAGCTAGAAGTATTAACTAATTTAGGAAGCTTATATTTACTTCATGGTATGACTGGGAAATCGATAAATTGCTATAAAGAAGGATTAAAAATAGCTGAAGAGCTTAAGGAAAATAAATATATAGCAATTTGTAATAATGGATTATCTTCCGTTTTTCTTAGAAGATATGATATGGATTTAGCAGAGAAGCATGCAGACCAAGCAAAGAAGATTTCACAAGATCATGATTATACTGAAGAATTGTTAGAATCCATAAGGAATCTTTATAAAATATATATATCTAAGGGAGAATACGATACAGTACTAGAACATATTGATAAATACCTAGATATGGCTAAGGAACATGATTTCGATTTATATGCAGGTTATTTATATAACCATAAAGGCATAATAAAGGCCTTTACAGACCAGATAGAACAAGCACTAGATTACTTCGTAACTAGCTACCAGTATCTTCAAAAATCAGGAGACCTTGCAGAGTCTACTAGAGCGCTTAACAATATTGGGTCCATATATTCTGAATATTTCGACGACATAGATCTTGCAATGGCTTACTTTAAAGAAGGCTTAGAGATTACAAAAAAATATCAATCCCTAGAAACAGAAGGAAACTTTCTCAATAATATTGGAGAGCTTTATTTTAGAACAAACGATTATGCTCTGGCTAAAGATTATATAAAGAAGGTAGAAAATATTGCTAAGGATATTGAAGATGAAGGGTTACTATTTTTGTCTTATATTAATCTAGGATTGATATATTTGCGCATTGGTCAATTTGATAAATGCTATAAACTTTATGAGAAAGTGAAAAAAACATTTGATGAAGGCTTTGTTGAAGAACAGTACATTTCAAGATATTATTATTTTTTAGGTGAATTTTATTTTACATTTGGAGTATGTGATAAAGCACTAGAATATTTTAATAAGACAATAGAGAGCTGCAATCAGCTTGAAAATATTTTAAAATTAGACTCTTACTTAAAAAAAGTTTTGTTAGAATATTGTGAAGAACGTAATGCAACAGAAGAAAATATAGAGAACGTAAGAGAACTATATAGACTAAGTGGTTACTGTGGGGAAAGAAGAAGGGCTTTATTAACGCTTGCAAACACATTGATGATATATGATAATGCTAAATTAGCGGAAGACTTGCTTTTAGAGGACGATAAACTGATAGGAAAGTATACTACAAAATATCTGGACATATTGAGAGATATGACAATAGGAAAACTCAACAAGAATTATGAACAGTTAACTAATGTATCTAAAAGGGTAAAAAACTCAGGACATTATAGAGTTGAGTTATCCAATTATGTTGAGCTTGGCGATATTTGTTTTGAGAATAAACAATATTACAAATCAGCTAATTATTATTTAACTGCATTAGATTTGCTATATAGACTAACAAGAAAGATACCTAATAAGAAGTTGCAAGTGAATTTTGTTAAAAAGAACATGGCTTCAGAAATTATATCAAAGCTAAATAAAATAGTTTTAGTCATAAAGGGTGATAATGCATTAAATATTAATACTATTGAATTCACTGAGGCTATGGAACTAGAAGATTACTTTAACATCAAAAAAATTGTAGAATTATTTAATGAAAATATTTTTAATTTCGACATAAAAGAAGACTCAGATCCTTCCTTAAAGGGTGTTTATAGCTTTGAAGAACTAATACTGCAACTAAGCAACAATTATAATCATAATTTAAATATGATACTTAAGTATGCAGTGGACAAGACCTATGCAAATAGAGGGATAATTTGTGTTCATGATTATGAATCTGGAGAGCTAGTTACTGTAGCGTCAACATCAGAAGATGATATTATACCTGAAGAAGAACGGATTTTGTCCGAGGTAAAGAAAAAAAACAGAGGAATTCTTATTAATAAATCCTTTGACTATGAAGAACAGGAACAATTACAATATGCTGATGATAACATAAAAGCCATTATATGTATGCCTATATTCAAGCTACAAGCATCAGATCATATAGAAGAGGTAGCTGAAAGACGTAAATCGTACACTCATATTAACAATGAAGATATTATTGGATATTTGTATTTAGATACTGATAAGCTATTTAATAAATTTGATAACAAAAGACTTAAAATTATTGATGCCCTTTCTCATCTTATTTCTATTAATATTGATAATTATATCCTTAAAATAATCTCATCAATAGATAAAATGACTGGTGCTTATACTAGAAAGTATTTTGATAGTATTTTTAAAGACTTTATCCTATTAGCAAGAAGAAGTGGAACTGAATTTTCAGTTATTATGCTAGATTTAGATAAATTTAAAAATGTAAATGATACTTTTGGACATAGAATGGGGGATGAAATATTAAATCGTATAGGGAATATAATTTTGAAAAATATAAGAAAAACTGATATGGTAGGTAGATATGGTGGAGAAGAATTCATTATTATATTACCGAATACTAACAAGGATCAGGGTAAAAAAATTGCAGAAAAAATAAGAAAATCAGTAGAAAAAACAGTAATGATAAATGAAGATTATCCTATTACAATAAGCCTAGGCATATCATCTTTTCCTGATCACGGTCAGACCCCAGATGAGCTTATTGAAAAGGCAGACCAGGCATTGTATAATGCAAAAGAACTTGGTAGAAATAAGAGCATCATTTGGAGTGATGATATAGGAAAATCTAATAAAAGGCTAGATAAATTAGCAGGAATCATTACAGGGAATACTGTTCACGATCAAAGAATAGGACTTGTGTTAGTAGAAATAATAGAATTAATGAGAGAAAAATCATCAAAAGAAGATAAAATATTTAGAATACTTGGAAGACTAATAGAAATATTAGAAGCAGAAAAAGGAACACTTATTATAGTGGATAAAGACCAAAATATCCAAAACATTTATGGTCGACAGAGGTTTTTGGATATATGGGCTGAGAATCCTGAATGTAACGATAAGGTAATATATGAAATAATAAATGAACAAATAGGTAAATTCTTTATTGATTGGGAGGATATAAGAGGAATAGATTTAGTTACTGGAAAGCCTAATTGGTTATCAATTATAGCAGTTCCACTTATAAACAATGGTGAGATTAAAGGAGTACTTAAAATAACTGTTCCTATTAAAGAAAAAGAATTTGACTATAATAGCTATAACTTTGTAAATACTATTAGTGACATAATAGCAGCTATGCTATAAACCTTAGCTGCTATTATATCTATCTAAAATTGAAAATTAACATTGTTGTGATGATTGGATAAAGAAGGTATAAAAATACAAATAACAGGAGGAAAAAATCATGACTGCAACTATTAAAGATGTGGCTAAAATGGCTGGAGTATCTATATCTACGGTTTCTAGAGTAATAAATAATTCCAAGCCAGTAAGCCCAGAAATAAGGCAAAAGGTTTTAGAGGTAATAAATGAAATTGGATATAAACCAAATGAGGTTGCTAGAACATTAGTAACTAAGAAATCATTCTTAATAGGTGTTATAGTAACTGATTTAGGAGATACTTATATTGCACAATTAGTAAGGGGCATAGAAGAGGTTGGGAAAATGTACGACTACGATATATTACTATGTAGTACATATGGAGATAAAGCAGCAGAAATAAAATACATGCAGATTTTAAGCAGAAAACAAGCAGAAGGAATAATACTTATTTCGGACTCCTTAAATAAGGAAATAGATAACCAAATAAAGGATTTTAAAATGCCCTTTGTTTATCTAAATAGATACTTTTCTAATGAGGATTTCCCTACTGTAACCATTGATAGCCTTGAGGCAACTTATGAAATGACAAATTATTTAATCAGCCTAGGACATGAAAATATAGCATATGTATCATCTAGTGAAGAAGAAAACTCTCTAGAAATGATAAAGCTTGAAGGTTATAAGAAAGCTATATCAGAAAATGAAGGCTATGAGGAAAAAATATATTATGCTAAGGGAAGGAACATAGATGATGGCTATGAAATATGCAAGGATATAATTAGCTCTAATGATGAAATTACAGCAATATTCTGTAGTCACGATGAATTGTCAATTGGTGTACTAAGCTATTTGCATGATAACAATATTAAGGTTCCAGATCAAATGTCTGTAGCAGGCTATGGTGATATTAAGACAGCATCAATATTTAGACCTAGATTAACTACAATAAAGGAGCCTTTCTATGATATAGGAGCAGTTGCTATAAGAAGAATAATAAAGGAAATAAAAAAAGAAAAAGTGGATAAAGATACTATTATCCTGCCTTTCCAAATACAAAAACGAGAAAGCTGTGCTAAAATATTATAAGGAATAGGAAAGTTCAACTTTGATTTTTTTATAAAAGAGGCTAATTACTAGCTTCTTTTTTCTTGATATACATATTATAAACTGGTAAAATTAAGTAGATAATATATTTGAGGTGGCGTATGTCAAAAAAACATCGTAACAATGAAACTATAAAGCTATTAAGAAAGAAAATTTTAATTAAAATAGCCATAGTAACCTTAGCTCTTATAGGTATTGTGTTTTTAGTAGCTTTCATCAAGCATGGAAAACAAGTGAGCAGTGTAATTTTAAGTGATTATTATTTTGTTGTAGGTACAATTATATTATCTGGTAGTGTATTAATGAGAATCTTTGCATGGCTAATACATAAAAGGTTTATTTTAAAGCCTGGTAATTTTAGTGAAACTGATACAATGAATGCTAGAATGCTACTAAAATTTCTGACTAAAGTGCTATTAATCATTGGCACTGCCAATATTATATTGTCGTTAATATTTACTGCAGTGTACTATGTTGCATAATAAATTAATATTAGAAAACGAATCTATATAGAGTCTCTACCATTAGGGGCTCTATTGCTTTATCAAGTTAATACTACACATTACTAAAATTTGTTGAAGAGTTAAAATATTTTTGCAAAAACAGGAGGAG
Source organism: Proteiniborus ethanoligenes (assembly GCF_900107485.1). NCBI lineage: Bacteria > Bacillati > Bacillota > Clostridia > Eubacteriales > Proteiniborus > Proteiniborus ethanoligenes. The sequence continues at coordinate 31,664 of NZ_FNQE01000003.1, read as the reverse complement.
ATTTAGTATAATTAAAGAATAGATAATAAAACCTAATTATGATAATAATTGAGGAGTGATATTGTGAGAAAAGTAATATTAGATGGAAATAGTCTCAGGATAGAGGATATTGTTCACGTAGCTAGAAATAATTATGAAGTGCAATTATCTACTGATGCTATAGATAAAGTAATAAAATCAAGGGAACTAGTTGATAGGTTCGTGAATGAAGAAAAAGTTGTTTATGGAATTACGACAGGTTTTGGCAAATTTAGTGATGTGGTTATTTCTAAAAAGGAAGCAAGGACCCTTCAAAGAAACCTTATAATAAGCCATTCATGTGGAGTTGGAGAGCCTTTAGATGAAGAAATAGTAAGGGGGGTTATGCTCCTAAGAGCAAATGCTTTAGCAAAGGGGTATTCGGGAATAAGACTTGAAACTCTGAACACTTTAATTGAAATGCTAAATAAGGGAGTTCATCCTGTAATTCCTGAAAAGGGTTCTTTAGGAGCAAGTGGCGACCTTGCACCTCTCTCACATATGGTACTTGTAATGCTGGGAGAAGGTGAGGCCTTCTACAAAGGTGCTAGAATGTCTGGAAAGGAAGCCATGGAGAAAGCCAATGTTCCAACTATAGAGCTTACATCTAAGGAAGGGTTGGCACTTATTAATGGTACTCAGGTAATGACAGCAATAGGTGCATTAGCAGTTTATGATGCAATAAATATTAGCAAGATGGCAGATGTTAGCGCTGCTATGACTGTAGAGGCTTTAAATGGAATAGTCACAGCCTTTGATGAAAAGGTACACCAGGTAAGACCTCATGAAGGTCAAATAAACACAGCAAAAAATTTATTGAGAATTTTACAGGATAGCAAAATGACTACAGAGCAAGGTCAAATAAGGGTTCAAGATGCTTATGTTATTAGATGCCTTCCTCAAATTCATGGTGCTAGTAAGGATGCTATAAAATATGTTAAAGAAAAAGTAGAGATTGAAATTAACTCTGCTACTGATAACCCTCTTATATTTGAAGATGTAGAAGAAGTAATATCTGGAGGTAATTTTCATGGGCAGCCTATGGCAATTAGCTTTGATTTTCTTGGTATAGCATTAGCTGAGCTTGCCAATGTTTCTGAAAGAAGACTAGAGAGATTGGTAAATCCAGCCTTAAGCGGATTACCTGCATTTTTAGTGAAAAATGGTGGACTTAATTCTGGCTTTATGATTGTACAATACTCAGCAGCCTCTTTAGTTTCAGAAAATAAGGTTCTTGCTCACCCAGCAAGTGTAGATTCTATACCTTCATCTGCAAATCAAGAGGATCATGTATCTATGGGAACTATAGCAGCAAGAAAGGCAAGAGCCATATTAGATAATGCAAGAAAGGTTTTGTCAATGGAATTGTTGGGAGCATGTCAAGCCATAGATTTACGAGGAAACAAAGGACTTGGCAAGGGAACTCAAGTTGCATATCATATTATCAGAGAGAAAATAAAAACTCTTGAGAACGATCAGATAATGAATGTAGAGATAAATAAATGCGAAGATATTGTAAAGTCAGGTATAATTATAAAAAGCATAGAGAAATCCATAGGAGAAATATATTATTAGGAGGAGGAAAAGTATGATTAATAATCTTAATATTTCAAAGGCAATGACTATTAAGCTTGAAAACCATCTACCACCTGCACCTAAATTTACTCAAGGTGTTAGGAGAGCACCAAAGAGAGAATTCACATTGACGAAAAGGGAAACGGAAATAGCTCTTAAAAATGCACTTAGGTATATACCAGCAGAGCTACATGAAAAGCTAGCACCGGAGTTTTTAGAAGAATTAATGACTAGAGGAAGGATATATGGCTATCGTTATAGACCAGAAGGCAATATTAAAGGAAGACCTATACATGAATATAGGGGAAATTGCATAGAAGGCAAAGCCTTTCAGGTAATGATAGATAATAATCTTGATTTTGATGTAGCACTTTATCCATATGAGCTAGTTACCTATGGGGAAACAGGTCAGGTTTGTCAAAATTGGATGCAATATAGACTAATCATGAAATATTTAGAGGTATTAACAGAAGAGCAAACTTTAGTAATAGCTTCTGGTCATCCTGTTGGGCTTTTTAAATCTAGCGTGGAAAGTCCTAGAGTAATAATAACTAATGCATTAATGATTGGAATGTTTGATGATCAAAACCATTGGAACAAAGCGCAGGCTATGGGTGTAGCTAACTATGGGCAGATGACCGCTGGTGGTTGGATGTATATAGGACCTCAGGGAATAGTTCATGGAACTTTTAACACCATATTAAATGCTGGAAGAATAAAGCTAGGTGTTGCTGAAGATGGAGATTTAAGAGGCCATTTATTTGTATCTTCAGGTCTTGGAGGTATGAGCGGAGCACAGGGTAAAGCTGTGGAAATAGCTAAAGGTGTAGGAATAATAGCAGAAGTGGATTATTCTAGAATCCAAACAAGACTAGACCAAGGTTGGATAACTAGAGCTTCCAATGATTTAAAAGAGATTTTCAGTTGGGCAGATGAATACATGAAAAAGAAAGAGCCTATTTCAATTGCTTATCATGGAAATATAGTGGATTTACTTGAATATGCAGTAAATAACAATATTTATATAGAGCTTTTATCAGACCAAACCTCATGTCATGCACCCTATGATGGTGGATATTGTCCACAAGGCTTGAGCTTTGAAGAGAGAACAGAGCTTTTAAAATGTGATAAGGGCAAATTTATAGAGTTAGTAGATAAATCACTTATAAAGCATTTTCATCTTATTAGAGAACTGACCAATAGAGGTACTTATTTCTTTGATTATGGAAACAGCTTTATGAAAGCTGTATTTGATGCTGGAGCTAAGGATATAGCTAAAAATGGTACAGATGAAAGTGAAGGCTTTATATTCCCTTCATATGTAGAAGATATACTAGGGCCACTTTTATTTGATTATGGCTATGGACCATTTAGATGGGTTTGCTTAAGCGGGAATCATGAAGACCTTATAAAAACTGACAATGCTGCTATGGATGCTATCAATCCTAATCGAAGAGGACAAGATAGAGATAATTATGTATGGATAAGGGATGCAGAAGAAAATAGGCTAGTAGTAGGTACACAGGCAAGAATTCTTTACCAAGATGCACTAGGACGAAGAGACATAGCCCTAAAATTTAATGAAATGGTTAGAAATGGAGAAGTAGGGCCTATAATGCTAGGAAGAGACCATCATGATACCGGTGGAACTGACTCTCCATTTAGAGAAACCTCAAATATTAAAGATGGAAGCAACATAATGGCTGATATGGCTACTCATTGCTTTGCAGGAAATGCAGCTAGGGGAATGAGTTTAGTAGCACTTCACAATGGTGGTGGAGTAGGAATAGGCAAATCAATAAACGGTGGATTCGGACTGGTATTAGATGGTAGTGAAAGGGTAGACAATATTATAAGAATGGCCATACCTTGGGATGTAATGGGGGGTGTGGCAAGACGCGCATGGGGAAGGAATGAAAACTCCATCGAGACATGTATAGAGTATAACAATATGCACAAGGATAGTGATCATATAACATTACCATATATTCCAGATGAGGGCTTAATCAGTTCTCTTGTAGAAAAGGCATATAAATAAACAAGGGGGAGATAGTATGGCTAAAATAGTTCAATGTGTCCCAAATTTTAGTGAGGGTGTAGATAAAATCCTTATAGAAAAAATCATTGATGAAATAAGAAAAGTAGAAGGGACAAAGCTACTAGATTATTCAATGGATAAGGATCATAACAGATGTGTAACTACTTTTATAGGGACTCCCGAGGCAGTAGAAGAAGCAGCATTTAATGCATGTAAAAAAGCAGCGGAGCTTATAGATATGAGTAAGCATAAGGGTGAGCATCCTAGAATGGGAGCCACAGATGTGATACCTTTGATCCCTATAACTGATGTGACTGTGGAAGAGTGTATAGAAATGTCTAAAAGAATAGGGAAAAGAATAGGAGAAGAACTAGGGATATCTGTATTTCTTTATGAAAAATCTGCAAGTGCCTCTCATAGAGAAAATCTCGCTTCTGTGAGAAAGGGTCAATATGAAAATATGAATGAAAAAATGAAAGATAACGAATGGAAGCCCGATTATGGACCAGATACTCTAAATGTAAAGGCAGGAGCAACAGCAGTTGGAGCTAGAATGCCTCTTGTTGCATTTAATGTTAATTTAGGTACTGATAACTTAGAAATAGCGAATAAAATAGCTAAAAGCGTAAGAGGTAGAAATGGAGGATTTACAGCCTGCAAGGCTTTAGGCGTAGAGATAAAAGAAAGAAACATAGTTCAGGTCACTATGAATATGGTAGACTATATAAGCACGCCACTTTATAGGGTATTTGACATGATTGAAAGAGAAGCTAATAGATACGGAGTAAATGTGATTGGAAGCGAAATAATAGGCTTAGTACCTATGATGGCGTTAATCAACTGTGCAGATTATTATTTGAAGATTGAAAACTTCAGAGAAGATCAGATACTAGAAAAGAGAATATATGAATAGGGTGATTTTATGAAGGCTGATATTGTAATAAAAAACATTTCTCAGTTAGTTACAATGGAAGGACCTGATAAACCTAGAATAAAAGAAGAAATGAAAAACATTGGATTAATAGAAAATGGCATAGTTGTCATAGCAAGAGATAAGATCATTTATGTTGGAGAAGGCGAACTACCAGATGATATAGAAAGTCATGAAAAAACAAAGATAATCGATGGCAGGGGAAAAACTGTTACTCCAGGCTTAATAGATCCTCATACACATTTAGTACACGGAGGCTCAAGAGAAAATGAATTGCCTATGAAGCTAAATGGGATGAAATATATGGACATATTGAAAGCAGGAGGAGGAATACTAAGTACAGTTAAGGCTACACAAAATGCTTCTTTTGAAGAGCTATACAAAAAAGCTGAAAAAAGCCTTAATATAATGCTTGAATTTGGAGTAACTACACTAGAAGCTAAAAGCGGGTATGGATTAGATATAGAAACTGAGCTTAAGCAGCTAAGAGTAGCAAAGGAGCTTAATAAAAACCACCCTGTAGATATTGTCTCTACATTTATGGGAGCTCATGCAATACCCCTAGAATATAAACAGAATAGAGAAGAATTTGTTAAGATAATAATAAATGAAATGATTCCAAAAGTAGCAGAAGAAAAATTGGCTGAATTTTGTGATGTGTTTTGCGAAGAAGGAGTATTTACAATAGAAGAAACAAGAAGAATATTGAATGAGGCCAAAGAATATGGTATGTATTCAAAGCTTCATGCAGATGAGATTGAACCTATAGGGGGAGCAGAACTGGCAGCAGAGATAGGTGCAGTATCTGCAGACCATCTAGTAGCAGCAAGTGAGCAAGGCATGAAAATGATGGCTGAAAATGGAGTTATTGCAGATCTACTACCTGCTACATCCTTTAATCTAGGCTCTGGGAAATACGCAAATGCAAGAAAAATGATAGAATTAGGAGTACCTGTTGCTCTTTCCACAGACTATAACCCAGGAAGTAGCCCAACTGAAAATTTACAACTGGTAATGTCCTTTGCTTCAATTATGTTGAAGATGACTCCAGAAGAAGTTTTTTCAGCAGTTACTATAAATAGTGCCTGCTCTCTTAAAAGAGAAAATAGCATAGGTAGCATAAAAATAGGCAAAAAAGCAGATATTGTTATTTTCGATTCGCCTAATATTAATTATATTATATATCATTTTGGAATAAATCATGTAGATAAAGTAATTAAAAATGGAGAAATAGTAATAGAGCGTAATTAGAAAAAGGGCTAAATTCAATTAGCCCTTTTTAAAGTATTATAGAAGTAGTATAATATATTAATAAAAATTTAGGAGGAATGCTTAAGATGATTTCAAAAGAAAAATTAGATAGAATAAACTACTTAGCAAGAAAAGCAAAGGAAACAGGACTTTCAGAATTAGAAAAAGAGGAACAAAAGTTTTTAAGACAGGAATACTTAGCTATTTTTAGAGAAAATTTTAGAAAGCAGCTTGAAAATATAGAAGTAGTTGATGAATAGTGAGGTATTTGGAACTAAATAATACGTTTTATAATTTTTTTGAAGGAAAAACGAAAAGATTGTAGAAATAAAGTAAGTAAACAATTGTTAAAGGAGGATATTAAATTGTCTGAAAATCAATATGTTGTTTTCAAACTTGGAAGGGAAGAGTACGGAATAGATATAATGAATGTTAGAGAAATCGTCCAGTATCAAGAAAGTGTAAAAATACCTAATGCACCTAAGTTTGTTGAAGGAATAATTAACTTTAGAGGTAATGTAATACCTATAGTATGCTTAAAGAAAAGATTTGGCATGGAAGGGCGTACAGCAGATGCAAATACTAGAATAATAGTAATCAACTTAAATGAGAAACAAATTGGCTTTTTAGTTGATGAGGCTTCTCAAACTGTTAGACTTGACGACTCTAATATTGATCCAACACCAGATATAATAGCAGGAATAGATAGAAGGTACATTACTGGAGTTGGTAAGCTTGATGAAAGGCTAATAATCTTAATTGACTTAGAAAGAGTCCTTACAGAAGAAGAAAAAGAAAAAATAGATAATCTCCAAGTTTAGTATTAGACTGTGTATAGTAATAAACGGATTTTTTAGAGGTGTTTATATTGTCTAAGCCATCGTTAGATTTGAAAAGAATGAATGAAATAATTGAAAAAACTATTAATACAATAGATAGTGGAAGAAAAGAGATTTTTGATATTGCTGAAAATGCTCGTAAAGAATGTGAACGCATAAAAAATGAAATTAATGCTATTCAAGATAAAATCTCGGCAGTAATATTAGAAACAGATGATTTGGCCAGAGAAGAGAGAAGAACAAAATCTAAGCTTATGGTAGTAAGCAGGGATTTTAACAAATATTCTGAGCAGGATATTAGATTAGCCTATGAAGAGGCAAATAACATAAAAGTAAGGCTAGTTTTAAAGAGACAAGAAGAAAAGGAACTAATTTCTAAGAGAAATAGTTTAGAGGTATCCTTAAGAAAAACATTTGAAATTGTTGAAAAAGCTGAGAGACTTGTATCCCAGGTTGGTGTAGCCATGGATTTCCTAAAGGGAAATCTAAACGATATATTTGAAACCATTGAGGATATGAATAAAAAACAATCTTTAGGAATTAAAATTATCGAGGCTCAAGAAGAAGAGCGTATGAGAGTTTCGAGAGAAATACATGATGGACCAGCTCAATCAATGGCAAATGTGGTATTGAAAGCAGAGCTATGTGAGAAATTGCTCAATATAGACTTAAGCCAAGCAAAGGATGAATTAAATGAATTGAAAGATATTGCTAGAAATAGTATAAAAGATGTAAGAAGAATAATATATGATTTAAGACCTATGTCTTTAGATGATTTAGGCCTTATCCCTACACTTCAAAGGTATATTGATAAGTTTATGGAGGAGACAGGTATTAATGTAGACCTGATGATACTAGATAATCCAGAAGATATTAAGCCTATTATTGAAATAGCGTGTTTTAGAATAATTCAAGAAGCCTTAAATAATGTATCTAAGCATTCAAAAGCTAAAGAAGTATTAATTAAAATTGAATACGCTGTGGACAAGCTTTTTATCGTAATCAAAGATAATGGAATAGGCTTTGAAAAAGATAAACTGAAAAGAAGCAAAGATTTAAGGGGATATGGACTTATTGGCATGAAAGAGAGAGCTGAATTGTTAAGTGGTAAATTAGATATTATTTCTTCCCTAGGAGAGGGCACTAAGGTCTTGCTTACAATACCTTTAGAAAGAGAGGAAGTTATAAATGAATGACAAAAAAATAACTGTTATGATAGTAGATGATCATTCTCTAATGAGAGAAGGGCTTAAACAAATACTTGAGCTAGAGAATGATATCGAAGTTGTAGGTTTAGTATCTAATGGAGAAGATTCTATTAAATATGCTCAACAGAGCAAACCAGATGTAATATTACTAGATATAAATATGCCTAAAATGAATGGTTTAGATGTGTTGAGAAGATTAAAGGATATAGGCGTTGATTCTAAAATTATTATGCTAACCATACATGATGATAGAGAATACTTATACGAAACAGTAAAAATAGGTGCAAACGGTTATGTATTAAAGGATTCAGATTCGGATACTTTAATAAGTGCAATAAAAGATGTACATAAAGGAAAGTCTTATATACAACCTAGTTTATCTGAGCTTTTAGTGAAAGACATTAATTCAATAGAAGGTAAAAGCAAAGAGGCATCGTTTATAGAATCCTTAACTAAAAGAGAATACGAAGTACTTACACTTATAGCAGAAGGAATGAATAATAGAGAAATAGCAGAAAAACTTTTTATTAGTGAGAAAACTGTTAAAAACCATGTTTCAAAGATTTTCAAAAAAATTGATGTTACTGATAGAGTACAAGCAGCCATATTTACATTTAAAAACAACATAAAAAAGCTATAAGGTAAAATGCACAATATTAAGTCTAGGTATCTAGACTTTTTTGCTAATTTAGCATTAAATGAAGGCAGTGTAATTATGGACTTATAATACAACTTGGTTAAAAGGAGAGATTAAATGACAGAAGGTGAAAAAACCCAAACAGAAAATATGGTAAGAAGCCCAATTAGCTGGAAAAAGCTAATTCCTATTATATTTATCTTTTTAATAATTATACTAGCTATAGGAACAAAGGTTATTATCCCAAATATTGAATATAATAAAGCAGTGGCTCTATATGAAAGTGGAAGCTATATTGAAGCAGTTGAAGCATTTAAATCCTTAGGAGATTATAAGGATAGTGAAGAAATGCTCTTAGCTGCAAAATATGGTAGTGCTAAATCATATTTTGATGAAAAGGAATATTATTTAGCCATAAGCGAGTTAAAGGAATTAGGCAGCTATAAAGACAGTGAAGAAATGCTTAATGAAAGCATATACTTAAGGGCTAAAGAACTATCTCATTTAAGAAAGTGGGAAGAAGCCACAAAACTCCTTGAAGAAATTAAGGATTACAATGATAGCAATGATCTAATACAGTATAATATATATAAATTTGCAGAAGAGAAGGCATACTTTAGCAAATGGGAAGAGGCTTTGGAACTAGTTAACACAATTCCTGATTATAAAGATAGTCAAAGATTAATAATCAAGTGTAAGTATTTTCTTGCCTTAGAAAAAGCAGACAATAAGGATTGGATAGCAGCATCTAATCTAATGAAGGAAGCTAAAAACTATTTAAATAGTGAAGTACTTGCAAAAAAATACGTGTACAATTTTGCAATGGAAAAGATAGATATTGAGGATTGGGACTCTGCAATAGAAACTCTTTCAACAATAGCTGATTATAGCAATAGTAATAATTTAATCAGACAGCACAAGGTAAATATGGCATTGAACATTCCCTATAAAGCTTTAGCTTTAGGCACAATAAAAGAAGAATCAACTGAGGTTGAGGATTTTGAGAAAATTCTATTGAATATGGCTATCAACAAAGAATATAAGTATGAAGTTATTTACAAAGAAAGGCTTGATGATGATATTATAGACACAATATTTAACAATCTAGACATAGCAGACCTAAACGTCTGGGGAAAATACCCAGAATATTATTCTTTATTTAACTATCTTGATTATTATAGTTCATATTCTTCGGGCAATACAATAATTAGACTAATGCTTACAGATACAAGATTCAGTATTGAGGAAGCAGAAAAAATGATTAGCGATTTTGAGGAGGAAGCTTATAATATAATAGACAAACTAATAGAGGAAGGCAAAATAACTGGAGATATGACTGAAAAAGAAAAGGCAAGGGTGCTATATATATGGATGGCACATAATTTAAAATATGATGTAAAATTATCAAAGGAAGGCTACACAGGATATGGGGCAACTGTTAATAGGCTAGCATCATGTAATGGGTATACTTCTTTATATAATATGCTATGCAAAATAGTAGGTATAGAAGTACAAGGTGTAATTGGATCCGCAGGAGGTGAAAGTCATATTTGGACTCTTGCGAATTTAGATGGAGAGAAGGTATATATAGACTCAACCTGGGGGGATCCTGTGCCTGATACGAAGAACTATTGTGATATGACCTATTTTGCTGTAACGGAAAAATTCTTAAGAAAAACACATAAATGGTAGCTTTTATTGACAATAAAATACTATGACTATATTATATTAATTAGAGACACTAAATTATTTGGAGGGATAAGAAATGGGAGAAAAATCAGAGGGCAAAATATTGCAGGAAAAGCTAGTACATAACTGGAAAAATACTTGGCAAGTACTGAGTGATGATGAAATAAAAGATGTATTCCATTTTGGAGAAGAATATAAGCTGTTTTTAGACAAATGTAAAACTGAAAGAGAATCAGCAGATGAAATTATAAGATATGCAAAAGAAAAAGGATATATCTCATTAAATGAAATAATCGAAAACAAAAACCAAATAGTGCCAGGGATGAAAATCTATGCTGAAAATAAAAACAAAGCAGTTGCACTATTTGTAATGGGAAAAGAAAAGCTAGAAAAAGGTATGAATATCGTTGGCTCTCATATTGATGCTCCAAGAATTGACCTAAAGCAATTTCCTCTTTATGAAGATTCAGAGCTTGCATTACTAAAAACCCATTATTATGGAGGCATTAAAAAATATCAATGGGTTGCATTACCTTTAGCTCTTCATGGTGTGCTCATTAATAAAAAGGGCGAAAAAGTCAATGTAGTTATTGGAGAAGACGAAAATGACCCTGTATTCTTTATTACAGATCTATTGCCTCATCTTGCAAAGGATCAAATGGCTAAAAAGATGGATGAAGGAATAACCGGAGAAGGACTTAATATTTTATTTGGAAGCATACCATATAAGGAAAAGGACTTAAGTGATAAGGTAAAGCTGAATATATTGAATATATTAAATGAAAAGTATGGGATGGTTGAGGAAGATTTCACATCTGCAGAATTTGAAATAGTTCCAGCAGGAAAAGCTAAAGATGTTGGGATAGACAGGAGCATGGTAGGTGGCTATGGGCAAGATGATAGAGCTTGTGCATTTACTTCTCTTAAAGCAATATTAAATGTAGATAATCCTAGTAGGACAGCAGTTGCATTATTTGTAGATAAAGAAGAAATAGGCAGCGTAGGGAATACTGGAATGGAATCTATGTTTTTCGAAAATGTAGTTTCAGAGCTTATAGCATTATCAGAGGAAAACTACAATGAGCTTATAGTAAAAAGAGCTCTAGCTAATTCAAAAGTACTATCTGGGGATACGTTAGCTGGTTTTGACCCTAATTACCCTGAGGTATTAGATAAAAGAAACTCTCCTTTTATAGGTAAAGGTATAACCTTAGTAAAATACACAGGCGTAAGAGGAAAAGGTGGTAGCAACGATGCAAATTCAGAATACCTAGGAGAAATAAGAAAGCTTTTTAATGATAATAATATTGTTTGGCAAATGGGAGAGCTTGGCAAGGTAGATCAAGGTGGCGGTGGAACTATAGCTTACATATTAGCTAGATATGGTATGGAGGTAGTAGACTGCGGAGTGCCTTTATTAAGTGTTCACGCACCTTATGAAATATCAAGCAAGGCAGATATATATATGACGTATAAGGGATATAAAGTATTTTTTGAAGCATAGTAAAAGCCGAGTTTTTCTCGGCTTATTTTATTCTATAGTAGATATTGAATCAATTACAAAATCTCTAAAGGTTTGGCTCAAAGGAGAGAGTTGTCTTTTTTTATGATACACAAAATAAAATTTTCTTTTTAAATCTAATTCTTTTATATAATATGGTTTTAATGATCCCATACTCACTTCTTTTTTTATAGCCCTTTCAGAAATAAAGCTTATTCCAACACCAAGCTCAACAAATTTCTTAATAGCCTCAATATCTTCTATGTATGCAACTATATTTAGGGAGTCTAAATCCAAATCCTTTTCTAAAAGTTTTTTCTGGAGCAATATTCGAGTACCTGAGCCACTTTCTCTAAGTATTATTTTTTTATTTAACAAAAAATCTATAGGTAGCTCTTCATATTCTTTCCACGGATAATCCTTATTATTTGGCACAATTGCAACAAGACGATCTTCAATTAAATCTATATATTCAAGCTGTGGAGAATTGAATTTAGCTCCTATTATTCCAAAATCAGTAATGCCATCAATAATACCTTCAACTACTTTTTCAGAGTCATAATCAGTTAAAGAAAATGTAACATCAGGATACTTACTGGTAAACTTCTTTAGTAAGTAGGGTAATACATAATGCTTTGGTATGGAGCTAGAGCTAATATCTAAATGGCCCTGAACCTTACCCTTATAAACACCTAAGTCAAATTGAGCCATGTTTCTCATATTGACAATATTAAGTGCATGTCTATAAAGAAGACTACCTGCTTCAGTTGGAGTTACATTTTTTCCAGACCTATTTAATAAAATAGTACCAAGCTCATTTTCTAGATTCTGGATATGACTAGTAATTGTAGGCTGTGTAAGATATAATTTTTGTGCGGCTTTAGAAAAGCTTTTTCTATTTACTACTTCTATAAAGGTTTCTAATTGTCTAAAATCCAAGATATCACCATCCTAAACACTCATAATTAAATAGTATTTGAAATATGTTTTTTTGTCAATTATATAAAGGATATATAATTTTTAAAGAACATTAAAACGGGAGGCAATTTATGAGTAAAGAAACTAAAATCATATTAGATGAATTGAATTTTACAATAAGCAAATTAAATCAAAAAGAACGAGAAGGGAAAAAGTTAAAAGAAAGTCAATATTGGTACAGAGAAGGATTAAAAGCCGCGAGGGATATTGTAATAAAAGTGGAAAGACTTGGCGAACAGGCTTTAGACAAAAACTAGTACCTAAGACCTTCATATTAGTTTAGTTAAGATAATATAATTTACTAAAACAAATATGAGGGGTGGATGCTCTTGAAGCATATGACTTTTTTAGAATATGATGACGGAACTGGACTTAAGGATAAGGTTGCTAAATGGATTGCTGAAAATGAAGATGGAATATTAGAGATAATAGACATAGAATATTCACAACATGGAAATATCTACATGGCTACAGTAACCTTTGAAGAAAGAAAATAAGTATTAACTAAATAAAAAAACAAAAAATCTAGGGTTCCTAGATTTTTTGTTTTTGGTGCCCGAGGCGAGAGTCGAACTCGCATGGTTTCCCGCTAGATTTTGAGTTATTTAGGGCATTAAGAACTGTTTGGAACTCAGTGGAACGGATTGGAATATAGAACCCTTAAAACCCTAGTGAAATCAAGCCTTTGAGGTATCTACTGAGCGATTTGTCCGACCAATACGAGGCTCGTTTAAAACCTACGATTTGATTATAAAAAATCCACTAGGAGGGATATTAGGAGGGATATGGGGGGATTTCCCAAAACATTGGTTAATGCAGTCAGCCACTACCACTGACAAGATTATTATAAGGAGCTGGCTTAAACATGGAGAAAGGGAAAAAGCATTACAAAGAACTATTTAAAGATTATCCTGATGTGGTAACCCTCGTGCAATTTAGAGAAATGCTAGGAGGCATTGCTGATAGTACAGCACGAAAGCTTGTAAGAACAAACGCAGTCAAACATTTTTATATAAGAGATACCTACATGATACCTAAGAAATGTGTTATTGACTATGTTACAAGTGAGCATTACAAAGATTATAAGAAGTCATTAAAGGTTCAAATATAGAGCCATAATAATTAAGACCCTAAGAGTTTTTATTTGCTCGTAGGGTCTTTTGGTTAGGTACACTCAGCGCGCATACAATGATTATGGCCTGATACCAGCAACACTGTGCTATGTAGCTCAGCCGTATGACAATTATGACGCAATTTATCTGACAATAAGGCATTTGTTAGCAACGAAAGAACTGACGAGTATGCACTAACTGATTTTTAAATTCTGTATCAGTAGATTGGCTTAAATCCATCCTGTACAGTATGCTGTAATGAAGGATATAACAAAAGGAATACCCAGCGAATATGAAAAATCAAAAACTATAGTTGACTTGGTACGTTAGAAAATGACATACGGCACTAAAAATGAATCCTTTGTTTGGATTTTTTATTTAAATAAAAGGTGATTATGTAACACAGAGTTATTGTCATTGAGATAAGTAAGAATGTCACTACCATCACCTGTCCAATCGTGTCCAATAAAACATTGACAAAATGGAATAAAAGTGGTACTATTAAATAGTAAAAAACAATAGTGTCCCAAAAAGAGGTGTCAATATGAAATCAGGTTTAGTAGTTAAATTGATAGAGGCTCATAGCTCTGGGAGTGAAGAGGCTTTTAAAAATGCATTAAATATTTTAGCAGATGATGAAGAAAGGAAAGGAAATAATTCCACGGCTTCGTCATTGAGAAACGCATATGTATATAATAAAAAACGTTCTATTGCTTATGATGATAGTCCGCTTTCGGAAATGTCTTTTTCTGTCCAAAATGCTATTCCGATGCCTAAAGATAAGGATAGCACATTGGAATTGTTAGAAATTCTAACCCCTAAAGTTACATTGTCAGATGTTGCGTTGCCTGAGAAAACATTACAAGCAGTTCGACAAATTGTAGAAGAGCAGAAATCTGTTGAAAAACTTATTGACAGAGGTATAGCTCCCGCAAACAGATTGTTATTCTGTGGACCTCCAGGTTGTGGAAAAACATTAACTGCCAATGCCTTAGCGGGGGAATTACAAATGCCAATTGCATACGTAAAGCTAGATGGCTTAGTTTCTTCTTATTTAGGGCAAACAGGAACAAACATAAGAAAAATCTTTGATTTTGTTAAGAATAAGAGAATTATGTTGTTTTTAGATGAGTTTGACGCTATTGCGAAGAAAAGAGATGACTCTAATGAGTTAGGAGAGCTCAAGAGAGTTGTGACGACTCTTTTGCAAAATATGGATGCTATGCCATCGAACGTTTTTTTAGTAGCTGCAACAAATCACCATCATCTTTTAGATCCAGCCATTTGGCGAAGATTTAATTCTTCAATACTGTTAGAACTACCAAATACGGAACAGAGAATTCAAATTATTGAACGATTTTGTTCTGAAAAATTATCTGAGTATGATATTGATATTAAGACTTTATCAATATTGTCTGAGGGCATGAGTGGTGCAGAAGTTCAGAGTTTTATGCAATCACTTGCAAAATATTGTGTATTGCAGAATATAAATAAGGTTGTTTCTCAAAAAGAAATTGCAGAAATATGGTTGCAACAAAACACACTTTTTGTTAGTGAGAATAGTGATGATTTTATGAAAGCACTATATAAACTTAAAAAAAATGGTATATCTTTAAGAACATTAGAAGATATAACAGGCATTCCAAAATCTACATTGGACTATCGTTTTAAAAAGGAGGGGTTAAATGATGAGCAATAAAAGAAACCATTTATGGATTCCTGATGAGGAAGTTACTAGGGTTGAAAAAAAACCAACAGCGAGAACAACACCAAGAAATATATCTTTTGCTGAGCACGGACAAAAATTAAGTAGTAGTCTTCAATCAATAAAACAAGCGATTGAAAATGTTTCAGAGGATGACTCTTTATCAGATGCAGGATTAATGATATTCAAAGTAGAATTGCCGGATGGAGAAAAAATCAAAGACAAAAAGGACTTGTTTACATCAACTGGTATGGAGGTTAAAGTTGTTAAAAGTGAGAATAAGGCTGTAATTGCTACAACAAAGACTCAGTTCCAATCATTAAAAAAGAGAATAGATGACTATACTCGTTCAGGAACAGGTAAAACATACTTTGATTATATCGAAGATTTTAAGCCATATCTTGGTAGTGAAAAGAATTCAAACTCTTTACAAAAAACTACTTGTTTAGATGTAGTTCCTGATTCATTGGATATTCAGCTAATGCTTGTGCCTAACTTAAGAGAAGAAATTTATAATTTGGCAATAAAAAGATTGGTTGGAAAAATTGGTGATAGAAATGGAACTATTCAGGAAGAACCATATTATTTATCAGATAACACGCCAGTGATTCGAGCAATAATACCTTCTAATTCCTTATATCATTACGAAAATGATTCAGCAATTTATAGGATTGAGGAAACTGATTTTTTTAGTGCAGATGCAGCATCAAAAGATGCAGTTGATTTAAATGAATTGGAATTGGACGATAGTGTTGTTATTGATAAATTACCCATAGTCACGGTACTAGACTCGGGAGTGAATTTTCCAGAAGGATTAGAGCCCCTTATACTTCATCATTGGACAGATGGTTCTTCTGGAGGTGATAGTGAGCATGGAACAAAAGTTGCTAGTAGGGTTGCATTTAAATATATATGTGACCAATTGCCTAGTACGAAGATAACCCCAAGAACTCGTATTATTGATTGTAACATTTTAGATGGAAGTGTTCCTGTAAATGTGTTTATCAAAAGAATCCAGAATGCTGTTGCTACATTTTGTGATATATCTAAGATATATAATTTATCTGCAAATGCTTCATCGCCAATTGAAGGAGATGAAATGAGTATTTTAGGTTATGAGTTAGACGCATTACAATTAAGGAAAAATGTACAGTTTGTTGTTTCAGCGGGAAATCATCAATTATGGAGCACTGAATCGTGTTTGGAAGATATTCTCGACGATGATGATTCAAGAGTATCGGCTCCAGCTGACTCTATGCTATCAATCGTTGTTGGGGCAACTTCGGGCGAAACACACCCTAATAGTCTTTCTACTAAAAATGAAGTTTCATCATATAGCCGTATAGGGGCGGGATTTAATGGTTTTTCTAAACCGGATTTGACTGCTTACGGTGGCTGTATAGCAAGTGTTGCGGGTTCAGTATCAGTCCCTGAAGATAAATATTCTTTACTTTTAGATAAGAATGGTAAATTGACGCCAGATGCTGGAACAAGTTTTACTGCTCCTGTTGTAGCAGGAGACTTTGCAGAGATATTAGAAATTATCCCTAACCAAGATATCCTATTGGCAAAAACCTTATTATATCACAATGCTATGCCTATTTGGGATGAGGATAGTATTACAGATGAAGAGTTGGAATATGCCCATAATTTATACGGTAGAGGTTTATCGAACATAGATGAAAGCAAATATTCTTCTCCTTCCAAAGTAACATTTGTGAGAACAGGGACTTTAAATAAGGTTACTAAAGAACGTGTAACAATTTATATGCCTGAAATTTTAGCTGCTCAGGTTGGCAGAAATGTTGCAAAAGTTACAGTAACATGTATTTCGATGCCACCTGTTGATAGAACAAAAGGAACAGAATATTTAGGGGCATATATAAGAGCATCATTAAAAAAGAGCAGCTCTGATGGACGTTTAAAACCAGTTCAACAAGATTTTAAAGTAGGAAGACAAAAATGGGATGTTTGTCACCAGTTCACAAAACTGTTTTCAAGGTTTGAAGCTGGTGATTGGCAAATTTGGCTTGAACTATTTTCACGTTGGGATGAAGAGAATTTGGATATTCCATATGCATTAGCTGTAACCATTGAAGATGTCAGCAATACCCTAGATGTTTATAGTGAAATAGAAGCATTAAATAGATATCGTGCTATTAATACGCTTAGATTGCGTCTTGATTCCCAAGCATAATATTTGAACATATAAAATCTTTTAGAAAAGGAGTTAGTCCATATGACTGGCTCTTTTTATTCAAAAAATGAAAGTAGGAACCAAATCGAATGCATAAATCATTGCCATCGTCAATCGAAAAAACGGCGTTAGCAAAACTACTACCCGTGTCAAACTAGGCATAGGCTTAGCTATGGAGAATAAGGAAGCTTTTCTTGCAAATTTAGACCCTACAATGCTTATATTAGCCCGTAGGGTCTTTTGGTTAGTTACAGCCTGCAAGCCTAAATATAGCTTTACAAGCTTCAGGGTCTTTGCTTTCAAGCCATAATTCAAGATTGCTTATAGTGACTTCTTTGGCAAAGTCTATGCTTTCAGGGTCACATTCACTAGGTGGATGTTCGCAAACACAGTTGAGAACCGTAAATGGTGGTTCCAATATTTCATTATCTATAACTGGATAAGAATCAGTAACAATCCAGTCAGGTGGCAATTCATCAAATAATGCCTGTGGATAGTCAGCTCCTAAATCAATACACATTTGTGTAAATTTACCACTACCATCTTGGTCCTTATGAGTATTGCAATTAGCATAAGACACCTTAAAACCTCGATTTATCAGCGCTTTCACTACCCCTAGAAGCTCAACACTTACGCTAACAGTCTTATAACCACAATCACAACAGGGCTTTGACCATATTTCACTGAAAAGCTCAAGACAGCTTGGACACATTGTAATCATACTGTACAGACCTCCTTAGTATACAGCTCATCCTTGACTTGTTTAGCATACTTATAGTAAGTGGACTTTGCCATACCTAGTTGATTTATTAGCTCAAAGGGCTTAATATGGCCTGCTTGTACTTTACCGTATTCTTTTTTAAACTTATCATAATCTATAGCAGCTGGCCTACCGTATTTATCCCACTCACCACGGTCTTTCATAGTTTGTATGCCCTCAGCTTGGCGTTTTTCTCTTTTAATCATCTCAGCGTGTGCAATAGTAGCGTACATCTCGATTAACATATTATTTATAGTTTCCATTAGCATACTGGCTAATGAACTTTCCATAGTTGAATAATCAACCAAGGTAGTAGGTATTTCTAAAATCATAAGCCTGACACCAAGTGCTTTGTAATGCTGGAGTTCTTTTAGGGTTTCTTCTTTATTGCGGCCAAGGCGGTCGACCTCTGATATTATAATTATATCAGATTTATTCTTTGCTATCCTTTTTAATGCTTGATAGTCTGGCCTGTTAAAATTTTTACCTGTTTTCTGGTCCGTAAACATTTCATCTATCTTAATGTTGTTAGCAATGCAATAATCATTGATAGCTTTAATACCTCTGTCTAAATGCTGGTCGGCAGTACTTGTTCTATGATAACCGTATACAGCCATAATATAATCATTCCTTTCTTGCAATTTTTATTTGGGCTATGAAATAGTGGTAGTGGTCTATAAATGTCTACACATTCGATAGACTACTCTATAAACCCTAGTCTATACATTTATGAACCTATTTTTAGACTGTTTTCGGTAGCCCATCAATGTATACTTTTATAGACTAAGTTATACTTTTATAGACTAAGTTATAGTTTTATAAATTTTACTGGTGACACAATATAATTTGTTTATGACACTTTTAATGGTACATCTTTATATCAACCAACCTAGCTATATTGTGCCTACTATAAATCTATACCAAAAACGGTCGTTTATGGCACATACTTTTTTTATTTTGCTTCCTTAGATAGTTCCTCTAACGCTTTGATAATACCCTGTCTTATAATGCTTGCCATAGGTACGTCAAGTTGCTCAGCCATATCTCCGAGTTGGCCTGCTATACTTTTTGGCAACCTTACTTTAATAGAGACAGTTTCTTCTTTTGTTGTTAGTCTACCTTTACCATTCCTAGCAATTCGTCAGAACCTCCTCTCCTGTCGGGCTTCCTTGCTTAGTGACCCCACTTGATGATGTTATACCGCGCCCCCAAGCTGGAGTCAATAACTTTTCGGGTTTTATTTGGTGCCACGGGCATTTGACTCTATAGAATAAGCGAAATGTCTAAATTGTGAGAATTGTAAAATATTGCTATTGTTCGCAAGGTGGTATATAATTAATTAACAGACTTCTTTAATTGGAGGTGTTTAGTATGGAGTATCTATCAGCGAAGGAAGTAGCTGAAAAGTGGGATATTTCAAGACGGAGAGTTCAGATACTTTGTGAAGAAGGCAGAATACAAGGAGCTTTTAAGTTTAGTTATATCTGGCTCATACCTATGGACGCAGAGAAACCTGCAGATAGAAGAAAAACAAAGAAAGAAGCTAATGAATAATGGTTTACGATAAATAGGGTCGGAGGGTTGATTATATGAAACCACCTAAGGTATTGGATAATAAGAAATATAGGGTTGTAGATGAGTTAAAAGTGGAACTAAACAAGGGTTCAAAGCTATCAGTTATATCAGCTTACTTTACAATTTATGCCTATGCAGAGCTTAAAAAGGAGCTTAGTAAGATAGATAATATGAGATTCATTTTTACAGAACCCACCTTTGTACATAAGGACCAAGAGCTTATTCGGGAATATTATATAGAGCGTAACCCCGAGAAAAAGATGTCAGGGAACGAATTTGAAATAAAGCTTAGAAATGAAATGAAGCAGGCGGCCATAGCCAAGGAATGTGCCCAGTGGCTAGAAAAGAAAGCAGAAATTAAGTCTCTAAGGCAAGCAAATCCAGCTCAACCAAGGCTGGTTTACATAGAAAACCCCGGCGATAATGTTTCCATAAATGGAACAGTTGACTTTACTTCTGATGGACTGGGTATCACTCCTTCCAATAGATTAGACAGCAATATGTGTTTGTATGGCAAAGACTATACCATAAGTTTTCTGCAAGCCTTCGATGAACTGTGGGAGGACGAAACAGCCGTCCAAGATGTAAAAGAGAAAGTTCTTGAACAAATGCGTATTCTTTATAAGGAAAATACACCTGAGTTTATCTACTTTGTTACCCTTTACAATATATTCAACAACTATCTTGACGAGCTAACCGAGGATAACATTGTTAAAAGCCGTACAGGTTTCAAGGAAACTTTTATCTGGAATAAATTGTATAAGTTCCAGAAAGACGGTGTTATGGGGGCTATAGATAAAATTGAAAAGTACAATGGCTGCATCATAGCCGACAGTGTTGGACTTGGTAAGACATTTACGGCACTGGCTGTAATTAAATACTACGAATTAAGAAATGACAGGGTTCTTGTTATCGTACCCAAGAAGCTTCGTGAAAACTGGACTGTATACACCATGAATGATAAGCGTAATATCTTCTCTGGTGATAGATTCAATTACGATGTTCTAAATCATACTGACCTGAGCAGGACAAGTGGCTACTCAGGAGAGATTAACCTTGCCACCCTTAATTGGTCTAACTATGACCTAGTAGTGATAGATGAAAGCCATAACTTTAGAAACAATCCACCAGTCAAAGGTCGTATAACTCGCTATGAACGATTTATGAATGACATAATAAAAGCAGGTGTTAAGACCAAGGTCTTAATGCTATCAGCAACACCTGTAAACAATAAGATGAATGATATTAAGAACCAGATAGCATTTATAACAGAGGGCAGAAATGATGCCTTTTCCAGTGTTGGTTTAGATAACCTTGAACTTATACTTAGAAAGGCTCAAGCTGTATTTAATAGGTGGTCTGAACTTCCTGACCCTGAAAGAACAACAGAAAGCTTTGTCAATATGATGGATTTAGACTACTTTAAGCTTTTGGATACCGTAACTATTGCTCGCTCTAGGAAACATATAGAGAAGTATTATAATTTGGAAGAGATAGGCAAGTTCCCCACAAGACTAACCCCTGAAAACAGGTATCCTATCATTGATACTAAAGGTGAGTTTCCTCCTATAGAGGAAATCAATAGGCTTATTAAAAAGCTTACCCTGTGTGTCTATTCACCCTTGGGCTATGTTCTTCCCGAGAAGAGAGCTGCTTATGAGAAAAAGTACGATATGACCGTTGGTACGAACAATAGCGTCTTTAGGCAGACAGATAGGGAGCAAAGCTTAGTTGGGCTTATGCGTGTAGGTATCTTAAAGAGGATGGAAAGCTCTATTAATTCTTTTGCTTTAACTGTTGAGAATATTCTCTATAAAATAGATAAGACCCTTGAGGCCATAGAGAAAAGGCATTTTGACTATGATGCTGAAATGGATATTAGTGATATTGACATAGATGACCCTGAATATGACAACCTGATGTTTGGTAACAATGTCAAGGTTTTACTGCAGGATATGGACCTTATCAAGTGGAAGCAAGACCTTTTAGCTGATAAGGACAAGCTAGAAACTATCCTATTGGAAGCTATAAATGTAACACCCGATAGAGATGCAAAGCTTATAGAGCTTAGAACCTTAATAGAAAATAAGATTAAGGACCCTATCAATACAGGAAACAGGAAGGTGATTATATTTACAGCCTTTGCAGACACGGCCAAGTACTTATATAAGCATTTATCTGAGGAATTTGCTGATAGAGGTATTTACGCTGCTATTGTAACAGGTAGTGGAGATAACCACTCGACCCTACCTATACCAAAGGAGCTGAGAAGGACGGTTAAGATGACAGACATAAATACGGTGCTGACTCTATTTTCGCCTATTTCTAAGGAGTGTTCTAAGGTATATCCAGAGGTTAATGAACATATTGATATTCTTATTGCAACGGACTGTATTTCTGAAGGACAGAACCTACAAGACTGCGATTATCTTGTAAATTATGATATACACTGGAATCCTGTAAGGATTATCCAAAGGTTTGGACGTATTGACCGTATAGGCTCTCAGAACGATTATATTAAGCTAGTAAACTTCTGGCCAACTAAGGACTTAGACGAGTATATAAACCTTCAACAACGAGTTAAGGGCAGAATGGTTTTATTGGACGTATCAGCCACAGGTGAAGAAAATGTTATAGAAAACAATCCAAGTAAGGAAATGAAGGACCTTGAATACCGTAAGAAGCAACTAAAAAAGCTACAGAATGAGGTTGTAGACCTAGAAGATATATCAGGAGCTATATCCATTACAGACCTGACCTTTAATGACTTTAAGATTGAATTAATGGAGTATATGAAAACCAAGAGAAAAGCCTTAGATGAAGCACCAAATGGAATGTATGCCGTTACAAAAATAGACGAGAGCATTAGCGACATAGTAAAACCCGGAGTGATATTTACTCTTAGACAGGTCAAAGGCAAAGACCAGAGCAAAGAGCAGAACCCTCTATTTCCTTACTATATGGTCTATATCACAGATGACGGAGAGGTACAGCTATCCTTCCTTCATTCCAAGAAGATATTAGACTACTATAAAAAGCTATGCTCAGGTAAAGACGAAGTGTTAAAAGAACTGGTAGAGGAATTTAACAAGGAAACTAATGATGGTCGTAAAATGGAGCATTATTCGGATTTACTGGAAGCTTCCATTGAAAACCTAATAGGTAAGAAGCAAGACATTGGAGTAGCCAGTCTTTTCTCTAAAGGTGGTACTACAATGCAGAGAAGCCTATTTGACGGTATAGAAGACTTTGAACTAATCACATTCCTAGTCTTAAAAAGTTAAGGGGTGAAGCTATGGATACTTACGATTTTCTTAATATACCTGATAGCTGCTTTATCGGTAACACTATTTACAAAAAGCTATTCTATGAAAATGCTGATTTGTCTACTAGGGATAAGTCATTATTTACAGATACCGTAAGCAAGATAACTTGGCTTTACTGCCTTAAACCTGAAACTATAAATATACCAGCCTATAAGGATGAAATGCGAGACTATCCTGAGATTGAAGTGATAGAAGTCCTTGTGCATAAAGATTACAAGCTTAAAAGAATAGCAGAAATCATTATGAGGACTATACCCTACCCTATGTTGCTGATTTTTAAGCTGGAAGATAAGAGGCAGTTTTATGTAGCTCACCAGAGGATTAACCAAAGTGATAGTAGTAAGAATACCATCGAGGAATTTATAGCCACTGAATGGCTAGATAGTGATAGTGCTTTATTTGCTAAGCTTGATATAAAGCAAATGAGGTTTACAAACTTCTATGCACTTTATAGTGATATTGTTGATGCTATCAGTATTTATAACCTATCAGCTATTATGCCGACGGATGAAAATATAACAGGTATAGAAGCAAGAGAACTTTCAGCACAAATAGAGGATATAGAACAAGAGATTGCAAGCTTACGAGCTAAGCTTAAAAAAGAAAGCCAGTTTAATCGTAAGATGGAACTGAATATAAAAATTAAGAAATTAGAGCAGGACCGAAAAGGTATTTTAGGAGAGATATATGAACGATAAAGAAAAACAAATAATAAATAACCTAAAGGCATTAAGAAAGGATTATCCAATGATTTACAAATACATTAAAAGTGTAGTTATTGTAATAATAATCCTTCCTATTCTAATTTGGGGAACATATTTTATTGGTGATTGTGGTTTTGTGTTGATAAATACAAGTTTAGGGGTTGGCGATGCTCTGACATTCTATGGTTCTATCTTAGCTTTTATTGGAACTGTTTTACTTGGTGCACTAGCATTATGGCAAAATAATAAGGCTAATAAAACAAATGAAAGATTAGTTAATTTAGAAAATAGCAGGGAAAATAAAATATTATTTGAGATGTACTTTTCATATGTTGAAGAATTTAGCAATATATTTGACCCTATATATGTGATTGGAAAACCAAGTGAAAGTAGAACTAACTTGGATATTTATAATGTAATAAAGAGCAGCCACCTAAAAGCATTAGGAATAAAAAGGAGACTTCTTTTTATAGACAAAGACAATTCAAGTCATAAGTATTTAGAATATGTTATGGATAAATATAACGAGATTTTAAGCGTCGTAACAAAAACCAATAGTGATAGTTCGGAAGATACTTTCAAGGGAATAATGAGTTTTATTAAAAACAATTCTGAAAATAATAATAAAAAATCGCTTGAATTTATGTATTATATTAGTAAAAAACTTTTTAAGGAGGACTTGTAAAATGAAGGAGATTAATCTAAGTGGTGAAACCCCTGATATTGCAGAGGAGAATATTCAAAAGCTAAAACAAATATTTCCCGATGTATTTACGGAGGACAAGGTTGACTTTGAAAAATTGCAACAGGTATTAGGTGAATATGTAGAACATAGTAAGGAACGCTACAACTTCACATGGAACGGTAAAGGCCAAGCCTTGCGTTTATCACAGACACCTTCACTAGGTACTCTTAGACCATGTAAAGAGGAAAGCAAAGACTGGGATACAACCCAGAATCTTTACATAGAGGGGGATAACCTAGAAGTGCTAAAGCTTTTACAAAAGAGCTACCATAGCAAGGTTAAGATGATATATATAGACCCACCCTATAACACCGGAAAAGACTTTGTATATCCTGACGACTTCCACGACAGTCTTGAGAATTATAAGAAGCTCACAGGACAAGTAGATAGTGAAGGCAATAGACTAAGTACAAATACAGAAGCAAGTGGTCGTTACCACACTGACTGGCTTAATATGATGTACCCAAGACTAAGGCTCGCAAGGAACTTGCTTGCTGATGATGGGGTTATTTTTATTAGCATTGATGATAATGAGGTAGCAAATTTAAAAAAAATTTGTGATGAGATATTTGGAGAGGATAATTTTACAGGAGAAATAATAAGAAAGACTAAGTCTATGACTGGAGATGAAGGAGCAGGCTTTAATTTACAGCATGAAAACTTAATCTTTTACGCAAAAAACAAAGATAATCTTGTTTTAAACGGTGAAGAAAAAACCTTTAATAATTATACGAATCCTGATAATGACCCTAAGGGTGAATGGACTTCTGGAGACCCTAGTGCGAAAAGTGGAAGTGAATCGACTTATTTTGAGATAATCAATCCATTTACCAATAAAGCTGATTTGCCACCAAAGGGGAGGTTCTGGGCATTTTCAAAAGCCAGCTTAGAAAAATATATTGAAAATGGAAAAATAAAATTTAAAAAGGAATATAGAGATAACGAAAGAGGATTTATTTTTAAAAGGTATAAAAATGAATTACAGAGCTTATTCAATCCTGTTAATAGCCTATTTCCAATAGAAAACGAGTACATGAACCAAGTTGGTACAAAAGAAGTTCAACTAATTTTAGAAGGTGAACTTTTCAACAACCCGAAGCCAGTTTTATTTATAGAGAAACTAGTTAAGTACTCAGTTTCTAAAAATGATATAATCCTCGATTTCTTTTCAGGCTCCGCCACCACAGCCCATGCCGTAATGCAACTTAATGCAGAGGATGGTGGCAACCGTAAATTTATTATGGTCCAGCTCCCAGAACCAACAGATAACCCTGAATTTGCAAATATCTGTGAGATAGGCAAGGAGCGTATTCGTCGTGCAGGTGAGAAAATTAAAGAAGAAAATAAGGATAAAGAGAACATAGCAAACCTTGATATAGGCTTTAAGGTATTGAAACTGGACACTTCTAATATCCGAAAATGGCAACCCGACTATGATAATTTGGAACAATCTTTATTGGATTATGTAGATAACTATATGGAAGGTAGAACAGAGTTGGATGTTGTCTATGAGATAATGCTTAAATACGGTCTTGACCTAACCTATCCAGTTGATGAGTTTACTCTTGCACAGAAGAAGGTTTATTCTATTGGATTTGGTATGCTGATGATTTGCCTTGATAACGAGATTACAATAGAAGTTGCTAAAGGCATTTTAGAAAAGGTAAAAGAATTAGCTCCTGAAAGCACTAGAGTTGTTTTTAAGGATAATGGATTTAAGACAGATAGCAACAAGACCAATATCAAGGAGATTCTTAAATCTGGCGGAATTGAAGAATTTATAACTATATAGGGAGGTATGGACTAAATGAAACTGCAATTTGATAAAAATTTAGAATATCAGCACCAAGCCATAGCCTCCATTGTTGATTTGTTTAGAGGTCAAACCCCTATGCGGACAAACTTTACCGTAGCACCTTATAATGGACAAATAGGTTTGTATGATAGCACCAATGGTATAGGCAACAGACTTGAACTTGACGAAGATGAGATATTAGAAAACTTGCAAGCTATTCAGCTAAGAAATGGCCTAGCACAAACAAAGAGCCTAAAGGCTGGAGTGTATGACTTTGATGTAGATATGGAAACAGGTACAGGTAAGACCTATGTTTATCTTAGGACAATACTGGAACTGCATAAGAATTATGGCTTCTCTAAGTTTATTATTGTTGTTCCCAGCATTGCTATTAAAGAAGGTGTTTACAAGTCCTTGCAGATTACAAAAGACCATTTCAATGATTTGTTTGATAATACAATCTACAACTATTTTGTCTATGATAGTGGTAAGCTAGAACAGGTCAGAAGCTTTGCAGTAAGCGATAACATAGAGATTATGGTTATCAATATAGACGCCTTTAGAAGGAGTTTTACAGACCCCACCAAGGAAACCAAGGCTAACATCATTCATAGACCTAATGACAGATTAAACGGTATGAAACCTATTGAACTGATACAGGAAACTCGCCCTTTTGTTATTATAGACGAGCCACAATCAGTAGATACCACTCCTAAGTCTAAGGAAGCCATTAAGTCACTAAATCCTTTATGTACTTTAAGGTACTCTGCGACTCATGTGGAAAAGCATAATCTTGTCTATAAGCTGGATGCAGTAGACAGTTATAATTTGGAGCTTGTTAAGCAAATTGAAGTTGCAGGATTTGAAACTAAGGACTACCACAACAATGCTTATATGAAGCTTTTATCTATAAATAATAAGAAATCTCCTATTACAGCAAGAATAGAGCTGGATGTTAAAGATAAGAAAGGTGTAGTTAAACGAACACCAGTGGTAGTAAGACAAGGCGATGACCTTTATGATAAGTCTAAAGGTCGTGATGTCTACGAAGGATATATAGTCAATGAAATTTATTGTGAACCTGAAAACGAATATGTTGATTTTACAAGTAAGGCAGATATTTTACGTATAGGAAAGCCAATTGGTGATGTAGACGATTTGGCTATAAAGGAGCAACAGATAAGGAAAACCATAGAGGAACACTTAAATAAGGAACTGGTATTAAATAAGCATGGGATTAAGGTGCTAAGTCTTTTCTTTATAGACCGTGTTGCCAACTATCGCTATTATGATGAGGATGGTAACCCTCAAAAGGGTATTTATGCTGAACTCTTTGAGAAACATTATGCTGACCTTATTAAAAAGCCTAAGTACAATACCCTATTTAAGGATATTGACTTGGATACAGCCGCTGAAGATGTTCATAATGGATATTTTTCAGCTGATAGAAAAGGCATTTTAAAGGACACCAGTGGCTCGACACTGGATGACGAGGATGCCTATAATTTGATTATGAAAGATAAAGAACGCCTATTATCCTTTGATACTAAGCTTAGGTTTATCTTCTCCCACTCAGCACTTCGTGAGGGTTGGGATAATCCCAATGTATTTCAGATATGTACCCTTAATGAAACTAAGAGTGAGGTTAAAAAGCGTCAGGAAATTGGGCGTGGGCTACGCCTTGCCGTAAATCAGGAAGGTGAACGTCAGCATGGATTTTCAATAAACACTCTGACTGTTATGGCTAATGAAAGCTACGAGGACTTTGCAGAGGCTCTACAAAAAGAATACGAAACTGAAACAGGTATCAAGTTTGGTATAGTAGAAAGTCATTTATTCGCTAATATCCCAGTAAAGCAGGACGATGGAAGCGAAAAATACTTAGGGCAGAAGGCTTCAGAAGCTATCTATAAACAGTTCCTAGACAATGGATATATTGATGAGGCAGGAAAGGTACAAGATGAGCTAAAGATTGCCATAAAGAATAATGACATAAAGATATCTAAAGAATTTGAACCTGTAAAAGCAGAGATTACAGCTCTTGCAAGAAAAGTTTGTAGTACTCTTAATATCAAGAATAATAGCGATAAAAAGAGCATCAAGCTCAATAAACAGGTTTACTTAGACCCTGAGTTCAAGGATTTATGGGATAGAATTAAGTATAAGACCACCTATTCTGTTGATTTTGATAGTGAGAAGCTAATCGATGAATGTTGTAAAGAAATGCAGAATAGCCTTTCTGTAAGCTCTGCCAAACTAATATATACTAAGGCTGGACTTGATATTAGTGCTGGTGGTGTTGTGGCAGAAGAATCAGATAGATATGCTGTAGGTTTAGATAACTTACAGGAGAATATACCTGATATCATTGCTTATCTTCAGAACGAAACCAATTTAACAAGAAAAACTATTGTTGAGATACTGCTTAGAAGCAAGACTATCAACCTATTTAAGAAAAACCCTCAAAGGTATATGGAGCAGGCAGTTCAAATTATTTCTGCTAAAATGAGGTTAATGATTGTTGACGGCATTAAATATACCAAGCTAGGTGACGAGGAATATTACGCCCAAGAGCTATTTGAAAGTGAGGAGCTTACAGGTTATCTATCTAAAAACATGATAGAAAGTAAAAAGTCAGTATATGAATATGTGGTATATGATAGTGCCAACGAAGAAAGCTTTGCTACCAGCTTTGAAAATAATAATAGCGTTAAGCTATATGCAAAACTTCCGGGGTGGTTTAAAATAGCGACGCCAATAGGCACTTACAATCCTGACTGGGCTGTACTAATCGAGGTAGACGGTAAGGATAAATTGTACTTTGTATTGGAAACTAAGGGAGATACTATGTTTGATACCCTAAGACCAACAGAGGAGGCAAAAATAAAGTGTGGAAGAAAACACTTTGAAGCTCTGGGCAATGAAGTAGCCTTTGAAGATATTGATAAATTTGAAGAGTTTATAGAGGAGCAAGTAGTTGTCTAGGAAGAATGGAATTAGCTGCTACTTAGATTATTAAAACTAAAACAATGGACTGGCGTATCATGATTTATTCGATACTCCAGTCCATTATTGTTTACTACTACCTAAAAATCCTACTGAGGCCAGTCAAGCTTATACAGTATTAGGCAAAGTTAAGTATAGGTTTGTGCGTTAAGCTTGACTAAGTTTATATAAGATTATGGAAAGGTGCTGATATTATGAAAGACAAACTATTAACTGTTGCTCAGGCAAGTGAGCTTGCAGGAGTAAGTACAGAGAGTATTAGGAGGTGGACCAACTCTGGAAAGCTTAGAACTTATCGTAGTGCTGGAAACCATAGAAGGATTAAGACTTCAGA
The DNA here is from genome assembly GCF_900107485.1 of Proteiniborus ethanoligenes. NCBI lineage: Bacteria > Bacillati > Bacillota > Clostridia > Eubacteriales > Proteiniborus > Proteiniborus ethanoligenes. The sequence continues at coordinate 1,740 of NZ_FNQE01000003.1, read as the reverse complement.
TCTAATGAGGCTGATTGATAAGAAGTCAAACTTTGTAGCTGAACCGTCAGTATCATATATAGAGTTTCTTGGTGACGGTGAAAGACCAGACCCAGTTGATATTCCTCCACTTAAAGACTTGCATAAATTTTTGGCAATGTACGATGATAGTGGACGTGAAAGAAATATTGTATCAAGCACAATAAAGTTTTAGAGGATTTTATTTGGAAACAGTGTCATCGGAAAGACCGCAAACGGGCACTGGTTCAAGGGTTGAGCTATATCATATCTAAAACAGTCTAAAACGACCCGTAGAGGTTCTGAAGCTTACTTCAGGTATAAATCCCTGTTGAAGGTTTGAAAGTTCTTTTATAAGGCGTTTTAAACGTATATTACAAATATTGTATCTAAATCAGGCATGTACTAATTAACTATGTAGAATAAATTATATCTGGAGGTGATTAGTATGAAGGTCATACAACAAGGTTCATGGAGACGAGGGAATGATGGTAAATTTAAGCCATTTATCCGAGGATGTGTGCAATTGAACGGCACAGTAGTAGAGGTGGTATCCCGTGACGGAAATAGAACTTATGTAGAAATCACAGGGACTTATGAAAAAATCGAGGGTGGATTTCTATATGAGTTTAAGCACACCCACAGACCTAAATATAGTACAGGGGCATCAAATAGCATATATGGTATTGATGTAAGTAAGGCAGTTATAAGACCCTATACGTATGAGGTCAGTGCGGAAGAATTAGATAAGGCTTTGGGATTAACTAATTAGGAAGCCAAAACTAGCAACAGGATACTTAGGTAGCTGAGTATCCTGTTGCTAGTTTTAGATATTTTTAGTATGTCCACAGTGGTTAATTATCCAATTAAAAGCTATAATTTGGCTTGCAATTATTAAAGACCTGAGGCTATTCGAGAGGATGTCGTAAGTCCTTGCGTCCTCATTGCGTCTGTGTAGCTTTATTCGATAATTACAGGTTTCCTTGGGATATAAATGTTGCAATAAAATGAACCGCATCTAGGCCTATTCATATATCTAATCAAGGGCAAAAAGTTGTAGAGAGACACCTAGTAGAGGAGTATAGAGAGGAGAGGACTTCCTCCTAGATAGTAGATATGATGGGTGCTCGCCACAATACCATACTGGCTACTTATCTATCCAGCGCTTATTATTTAAAACGCTTGTTTTTCCGTAGTTTCTCCTGCTATTTGTTCTAAACTTCAAATACAAAGTAGTATACACTTTGAATGAAGACGACATAGATGATATTGTTGGCTCGTGCGTCGGTCATTGCGTCCGTCACTTTGTCCGACTACAACGGGCTTCCATTGCTTACGAGGTAGCTACGCAAAACTCTTTTCGTTCGTACTATTTTTTACAATTATAAGGCCGTGTAAATGATAAAATGAAAATGCACAAAAATTAGAATCTCAAAATGCACAGATTTGTACATTTTTCTTGTATAATATTTCTAAAACTACAGGAGAAATATTATGCGAAAAGATGTATTTAATCAACTAAAACTGATTAAGGAGGATATAAGTGTATTGAATAAAAGTGAATTAGCTAGAAGATTTAATTGTGATAGAAGAACAGTTGATAAATATCTTAATGGTACAAATGCTGAATCAAGAAAACCTAGAGATATTAAAAGTAAAATTGATGATTTTAAAGAAATAATTATCGATAAAGTAGATAACTGGGGTTCAAACTCCATGGCAGTATTCAAATTTATTCAGAAA